>JANMWM010000323.1:0-2986 GCA_031394005.1 Sphingomonas sp. | reverse complement strand
GGCGAGCTCGACGATGCACGCGGGTTCAAGCCGGTCTCGGTCGCCGACAACATTCCATACGAGCATTACGCCGCGATCACCGTCCGCCAACCCGAGCTTCCCGGTGTCGCCCCGTCGCGTGGGTTTGCCCGCTTCTACCCGGGCGGATCGACCATCGGCCAGTTGATCGGCTATGTCGGCGCCGCCTCGGCCAAGGAATATGAACGCGAGAACAAGAACCCGCTGCTGATTATCCCCGGTGTAAAAATCGGCAAGGAAGGCCTCGAGCAGGTAATGGAATCGACCCTGCGCGGCCAGCCCGGAGGACAGCGGGTCGAAGTCACCGCGAAGGGCAAGCTGGTCAAAGAGCTCGACCCCAAACCAGACCGCAGCGGCGGATCGGTCAAGCTGACCATCGATGTCGACCTCCATCAGTTTGCCGCACGACGGATCGGCGACCAGTCGGGTTCCGTGGTGGTGCTCGACGTCGCCACCGGCGACATCCTCGCGATGCCGTCGATGCCCTCATTCGACCCGAATAATTTTTCTGACGGTATCAGCCGCAACGAATGGAAGATGCTGTCGGAGAACGACCATTTGCCACTCGTCGACAAGGTCACCGAGAGCCTTTACCCCTCGGGCTCGACAATCAAGCCATTGAAGAGCCTTGCGCTACTCAAGGCCGGGATCAAGCCCACCGAGCACGTCTTTTGCGCCGGCTCGTACCGCGTCGGCAACGCGATCTTCCACTGCGACAAGCGCCACGGTTCGGTGGCGATGGCCGACGCCATCATCAAGAGCTGCGACATCTATTTCTACGAAATGGCCCGCCGCGCCGGGGTGGAGGTAATCGCACCGATGGCGCGGCAAATGGGATTCGGCGAGAAGTTCGAACTGCCATTATCGTCGCAGCGTTTCGGCACCGTTCCCGATCCCGACTGGCTGATGAAGCACTCGCATCGCAAGTGGGAGGTTTACGACACGATCAACATGTCGATCGGCCAGGGCAACGTGCTGGTCAATCCGCTCCAGCTGGCGGTGATGGCGGGACGGATCGCCAGTGGTCATGTCATCCAGCCGCAGCTGATCGCCGGCCAGCGCACGCCCCCCCCGCCCCCGCTTTCGGTCACGCCCGAGCATCTCGTTTTCGTGCGCGAGGCGATGGGTGGTGTCGTCAATTCGGGCGTTGGTACCGCGGGTGCCGCGAAGCTGCCACTCGACAACATCCAGATGGCGGGGAAGACTGGCACCGCGCAGGTCCGCCGCATCAGCATGGGCGAGCGCAACTCAGGCGGGGTACGCTCGAACGAGAGCCTCAACTGGAAGATACGCGATCACTCGCTGTTCGTCGCCTTCGCGCCGGTCGAGCAGCCCAGATATTGCGCGGCGGCGGTGATCGAGCATGGCGGCTTCGGCGCGCAGGTCGCCGCCCCAATCATCCGAGATACGTTGCTCTACCTGTTCGACAAACAAAAGGGTCTGGCCGCGCTCGATGCGTTCGAATCGAGCATCGGCGGCTCACTCGACCAGCGCATCGCGGCGAAAACAGCGACCTGGCGCGCCGCGAACGGACTCCCGCCCAGCGAAAAGAAAGCATGACCGGTTCGGCCATCATACGGCTTCGTTAGATGATCGGCTCCGCCATCATCCCACGCCCACTCGCCAAGCTCCCGTGGCGGTTGATCTTCATGGTCACGGTGATCGCCGGGTTCGGCCTAGTCGTTCTTTATTCAGCCGCGGGTGGATCGATCCATCCGTGGGCGATCAAGCAGGCAATCGTTTTCCTGCTGTTTCTCGGCCTCGCCATCGCCATGTCGGGTCTTAAGGAAACGACGATCAAGTCGGCGACCTTCCCAATCTTTGCATTGATCATCGTCATGCTAGTTGGCGTCGAGGCGCTCGGCCTGGTCAAGAAGGGTGCCCAACGGTGGCTCGAGCTTGGACCAATCCGCCTGCAGCCGTCTGAATTCATGAAGCCCGCAATCGTCCTCACGCTGGCGCGCTTCTACGAACTCCTCCCCGCAGGCGAGATCCGCAAGTGGCGCGCGATCTGGCCGGCGTTGACGCTGCTCGGCGTCCCCGCCTTCCTAATCCTCATCCAGCCCGACCTTGGCACCTGCATCATGGTGCTTCTGTGCGGAATCACGGTGATGTTCCTTGCCGGGCTGCCGCTCTATCTGTTCGTCGGCAGCGGGGCCGTGCTCGCCGCCGCTGCACCGATCGCGTTTCACTTCATGCACGATTACCAGCGTAAGCGCGTCTTCATCTTCATGGACCCGGAGAGCGATCCGCTTGGCGCCGGATATCACATCAGCCAGTCGAAGATCGCCATCGGCTCGGGCGGCATCTGGGGCAAGGGCTTCCTCCAGGGTAGCCAAAGCCACCTCGACTATCTGCCCGAAGGTCACACCGACTTCGTCTTCGCGACGATGGCCGAGGAATGGGGACTGGTTGGCGGCGTGCTCCTCATTCTCGCCTTCGGGATGGTCATCCGCTGGGGAATGAAGGTCAGCGCCAATGCCAAGTCGCGATTCGCCCAGCTCGCCGCGGCCGGCCTGTCGATGACCATCTTCTTCTACGTCACGATCAACCTGATGATGGTCATGGGGCTGGCGCCGGTGGTCGGTGTCCCCCTCCCGCTCGTCAGCTTCGGCGGGTCGGCGGTGATGACGATTATGATCTGCCTCGGCATCCTGATGGCACTTGAGCGGCAGCAGCGCACGCAATCCCGGCTCGAATAGCCTTGCGCGGGCGGACCGCGCTTGTTAGACGGCCGCCCGCAGGACGCCGACACGGCTTTCCTGCATTGCCATTCGGCAACCCCGATAGTTGGGGACGCATAGCTCAGTTGGTAGAGCAGCTGACTCTTAATCAGCGGGTCCTTGGTTCGAGCCCAAGTGCGTCCACCACCCTCTCCCGCCGCTATCTAACATTCTGTCTAACTAGTGCGCCGCCACAGCGCCTCTGGGCGGTCGAGGCTGTCCGACAGCCAAATAGTACGGATCGG
>JANMWM010000311.1:0-3341 GCA_031394005.1 Sphingomonas sp. | reverse complement strand
CGCGTCTTCAAATCCTACGACGATATCCTTGATCACTGCTGCTTCGCCTGGAACCGCCTCACCGACCAACCGTGGCGCATCATGTCCCTCGGGCTGCGAACTTGGGCGCATCGGTTCTAATCAGAGAGTCTTGGTATAAGGTGCGGCGGGGAACGCATTGGTCGACTGAAGAACCCTTGGCGTTTCAGGTCGCGCACACGGCCGCCGCCACACTCGTTGAGGCCGACGAATTCGAGCACCGCGTTCGCCGTCGCGGGGAGATGATCGACGCAACGACGACTTGACGATGGGGCCAGTCGGGAGCCGCGGACCGGTTGCTTTTTGCCTGTTGGGAGGGCTTCTTGATAAGCCATATGAGTGAAAAACAAGCAGTTGGAGGAATGCGTTGAGCGAAGAGACAATCACAGCTCAGGTTATCGAAACGGGCAAAAGTGCGTTTGCAGTCAGCATTGATGTGTCTAGTCATAAGATCGTAGGAGACGAACCTCTCGCCAAGGGCGGTAGCGACCTTGGCCCTACTCCCTATGATCTCTTGCTTGCGGCCTTGGGCGAATGCACAGCCATGACGGTGCGTTGGTACGCGCGGCAGCAGAGGTGGCCGCTCGGACGCGTGGAGGTAAGCCTCACTCATGCCAAAGGTGGCGTGGAAGGGAAATCGGAAAAAACCGATCATTTCGTCAAGACGATTCGTATTTCTGGTAAAGACCTGAGCGAGGAACAACGAGATAAGCTGATCGCAGTTGGGGCGCGTTGCCCTGTGCAGCGTACCCTCGAAGGAACGCCTGTCATCACCACGCTTGCGGTTCGATGACGGGTTCAGTCGCCACTTGGGCGATTACGGGGCCAACTAGACCGGAATGCCGGAGATGGGAGGATCGACGATGCCCTACTACATAGCCACTAAGCTGAAGCTTCCGTTCGATGAGGCCATCGCGCGCACCGAGACCGCACTCAAGACAGAAGGGTTCGGCGTCATCAGCCGAATCGATATACAGCAGACACTCAAATCAAAAATCGACGTCGATTTTCGGCCATACACGATCCTTGGAGCCTGCAATCCTTCCTTGGCCTACGAGGCGTTGCAATTGGAAAACAAGGTGGGTCTGATGCTGCCGTGTAACGTCGTTGTTCAGCAGTACGGCCCTAGCGAGGTTGAAGTAGCCGCGATTGACCCTGTGGCCTCGATGCAGGCGATCAATAATCCTGAATTGGCGAAGGCCGCGCAGACAGTTCGTGAAAGGCTTTCGCGGGCAATCAGGCTGTTGAGTAAAGCCGGATCTTCTTAGATCTTCGGTCAAATGCCGGAGACTGTGTAATTCAAAGTGTCCGAGATCTCAATGTTTCGCGACGCCTCGTCCGTCAAAAGGGCGACATCAAAGTAAAAAGGGCCTACCTAGTGTGAACTCCTGGGGCTGGGCGGCGACCGGCCTGCAACCATCACTCTATCGCTTCTTAAGTTAGCTGAGCATAGCGGCCCGCCCGGGCTAGACACGGATGGCTGGGGCGTCGCCTATTATGAGGGAACCGACGCGCGCCTGGTCAAGGATCCGGGACCAGCGAGCGAAAGTGATTGTATCCGCTTCCTTCAACGCCACGAGTTTCGCAGCGCGATGGTCATGGCGCACATCCGTCACGCGTCCATGGGCGAGCGGGCTTATCGCAACACACAACCCTTCGGCCGCGAACTCGCCGGGCGGATGCACATCTTCGCGCACAATGGATGGCTGCCTGGTCTGCTTGAGGCTGAGCCGTTTCGCTCACTGCGCTTCTCGACGATGGGTGAAACCGATCCCGAGCAAGCCTTCTGTCGCTTGCTGGAGAGACTCCAGGATATCTGGCGTACTGGTGAAATCCCGGCGCTGGAGGCGCGAATGGCGGTTGTCAGCACCTTCGCCGCCAACCTCAGGACTTTTGGACCGGCCAACTTCCTATACGCCGACGGCGACGTTCTGTTCGCCCATGGTGATCGCCGCAAGCGGGCGGGATCGACCGAGATCGCGCCGCCGAGGCTGGTTGTCCTGGAGCGGGCATGTTCTCCCGACGTGGCCGGGTTCGTCACGAGCGGCCTGTCGATCAAACCAGACGGAACAGCGCGTCACTCTGGTGGCGAGCGTACCTCTGACCAAGGAAGCGTGGCTTCCCTTGGCGGAGGGTGAAGTCATCGCGGTCTCCGAGGGCGCAATTGTCCTTCGGACTTCGTGAGCAGTCGCAAAGCCGGGTCGCCCCCACGGCTGCCGGAAAGGGATCAGCGCGCGGGCAGCTCGGGCAGCCCGGCCTCCTAAGAGTCCAACAGGCGCAGCGCGTTGACGACGATGGTCGAGCGCCGTGGAACATCACAGCTGCATTTATCTTCAGTCCGAGCAAAGTCGCGGGCACCAGCAGGGCGACAGTGCTGAGGCTGATCCACAGGTTTTAAATAATCGTAGCGCTGGCACGCCGGCTCAAGCCAACCGCAAATGGCAGGTGATTAACCCGCTATCCAAACGTACTTCCTAGATCGCGCCTGTCGTGCGAGGCCATTTTCGGCCAATCGAGGCACCCCTCGTCATCCTTTTGTGTTCAATGGTGACCCCAGCAAACTGAGCAACCGATAGGCAGCGATTATGCGATCTGTTCCTGCTCGCGCCACGCCGGCTTCGGCGGCAATGGACTCGCGTTCGGCGTCAAGTAGGTCGAGCTGCGGCTTCATGCCAACTTCAACCTCCAGACGGACGCTGTCGCGCGCCTGCGCAGCGAAAGTGGCCTGATCGCTCGCCGCCTGCTCGACTAGCAGCGCCGTACGCACATCCTGGAATGCCGAAATGACCTGCTCTTCGATTTGCATCCGCATTGCCCGCAACCGGGCGTTGGCTGCCCGAACAGCGCTGTCCGTTTCAGCGACTTTACCCGAGGCCCGGCCGCCACTGAAGAATTCCCAGCGCGCGCGAACGCCGACCGTCGCGCTGTCGGCGCGATAGTCCGGAAAAAATTGATCGCGCACCGTCGCTCCTTCGGCGAAGGCGCCGACCGTGGGCATACGTTCCGCACGCGCACCGCGCGCCGTGGCTTGCGCGCCACTTAGTATAGCCTCGGATTGGGCAAGAGCGGGATTATTGTGGGTTGCTGCCGCCTTTGCCTCATTTAGCGTGGTAGGAAGCGTTGGGTTAACCGGAAGTGTCTGAAGGTCGACGGGCTCTAGACCCGTCAGGTTGCGGAAATGTGCCTCGCCCGAGACCTGCACGCCCTGTGCTCGGACAAGCCCAGAGCGTGCCTCTGCAAGCCGTGCGGCCGCTCGCGAGACATCCGTGCTGGGAATCTCGCCCGCGCGGAACTTGAGCCGAGCCTGGCGCTCGATCTCGCTG
>JANMWM010000295.1:0-8164 GCA_031394005.1 Sphingomonas sp. | reverse complement strand
GCGTCTAGCATGTGGCCCATGCGGTCGCTTTCCATGAACAGCACGCGGGCGAGCGCACCGGCGGGGGCGGTCTCGAAGTAATTGGTGCGGTCGTAGCTGGTGGTGCCGTTATAATCGGTCGCGCCGACCTGCTGGAGATATTTGAAATAGTCGCCGGGGAGGTTCTCGGACCCGTTGAACATGAGGTGTTCGTAGAGGTGGGCGAAGCCGGTCTTGGTGGCTGGCTCGTCCTTCGAACCGACATTGTACCAGATCGAGACCGCGACGATCGGCGCCTTGTGGTCTTCGTGGACGATGACGGTGAGGCCGTTGGTGAGGCGGAACATGGTGTGGGGGATGGCGACCTGACGGACGAGCGCAGAGACGGGCGCGGCGGGAGCCATGGTGGCGGCCGTGGCGGGGGCCGAAAGGGCAGTCGCGGCGAGAAGGGCGGCGAACGTGAGACGCATGATACGGATTTCCCCAGATGAATTGTTGCCGGTGATCCTAATCGCCAGCGCAGCAAGTGCAATTGCCGTTCTCGCCAGGCACGCGGCGGGGTTCGACCAACGGTGGGTCAAATGGCGGGACTGACATCGGCGCAGAGGCGCGCTAGAGGCGGCGCGACATGACCGACCTCAAGCACATCCGCAATTTTTCCATCATCGCGCATATCGATCATGGCAAGTCGACGCTGGCCGACCGCCTGATCCAGCGCACCGGTGGGCTGACCGAGCGTGAAATGTCCGCCCAAGTTCTTGATAATATGGATATCGAGAAAGAGCGCGGGATCACCATAAAGGCGCAGACGGTGCATTTGGAATGGGTCGCGGCGGACGGCGAAAACTACACGCTCAACTTGATGGACACGCCCGGGCACGTCGACTTCGCGTATGAAGTGTCGCGAAGCCTCGCGGCGTGCGAGGGCGCACTGCTGGTGGTCGACGCCGCGCAGGGGGTCGAGGCGCAGACGCTCGCCAACGTCTATCAGTCGATCGAGAATGACCATGAGATCGTGCCCGTGATCAACAAGATTGACCTCCCCGCTGCCGATCCCGAGCGAGTGCGCGCCGAGATTGAGGAAGTCATCGGGCTCGATGCGTCCGAAGCGGTGCTTGCCAGCGCTAAGACGGGGATCGGCATCGACGAAATCCTTCAGGCAGTCGTTGACAAGATTCCCCCGCCCAAGGGCGACCGCGATGCGCCGCTGAAGGCGATGCTGATCGATAGCTGGTACGACCCCTACCTCGGCGTCGTCATCCTGATCCGAGTGATCGATGGCCAGCTCAAGCGCGGCCAGCTGATCAAGTTCATGGCGACGGGCACGCAGCATCTGGTCGACCGCGTCGGCTGCTTCCGCCCCAAGATCGAACAGCTCGAAGGCCTCGCTGCGGGCGAAATCGGCTTCATCACCGCGCAGATCAAGGAAGTCGCACAGACCCGCGTCGGCGACACCATCACCGACGCCAAGCGCCCGACCGCGCAGGCGCTGCCGGGGTTCAAGCTGGTCCAGCCGGTGGTGTTCTGCGGGCTGTTCCCGGTCGACGCCGCCGACTTCGAGAAATTGCGCGAAAGCATCAGCAAGCTGCGCCTCAACGACGCCAGTTTCAGCTTCGAAATGGAGTCGAGCGCGGCACTGGGCTTCGGCTTCCGCTGCGGGTTTCTGGGTTTGCTCCACCTCGAAATCATTCAGGAGCGGCTGACCCGAGAATATGACCTCGACCTCATCACGACGGCGCCGTCGGTGGTCTACAAGATGGTCCTGTCGCATTCCAAGACCGAGGCGGCGCAGACGATCGAGCTCCACAACCCGTCCGACATGCCCGACGTGAATCGCATCGAGAGCATCGAGGAGCCGTGGATCGAGGCGACGATCTATGTCCCCGACGAATATCTCGGGCCCATCCTCAAGCTGTGCCAGGATCGGCGTGGCATCCAGAAGAACCTAACTTATGTCGCCGGACGCGCGCAGCTGACCTACGAGCTGCCGCTCAACGAAGTGGTGTTCGATTTCTATGACCGGCTTAAGTCGATGTCGAAGGGCTATGCTAGTTTCGATTATCACCAGATCGGAACGCGCGAGGGTGACCTGGTCAAGATGAGCATCCTGGTCAACGAGGAGCCGGTCGATGCCTTGTCGATGATCGTCCACCGCGCCACTGCCGAAACCCGCGGGCGCGGCATGGTCGAGCGGCTCAAGGAACTAATCCCGCGACACTTGTTCAAAATTCCGATCCAGGCGGCGATCGGCGGCAAGGTCATCGCGCGCGAGACGATCGGCGCGATGCGCAAGGACGTCACCGCGAAATGCTATGGCGGAGATGCAACGCGCAAGAGGAAGCTGCTCGACAAGCAGAAGAAGGGCAAGGCGCGGATGCGGGAGTATGGGAATGTGAGTATCCCGCAGGAGGCGTTCATCGCCGCCCTCAGGATGGGCGACGAAAGCTGAAACTGGCGTCTCGGCGATTGTCCGAGCGGTAAAAAAGACGGGCGGCTCCGGTCAACCTGCCGGCGCCGCCCTGTTCAGATCAAATCATCGCCGCGGATCAGTAACCGCGATAGCGACGGTGGCGTACGCGCGTGGTGCGATAGCCGTAGGCGCGGTTGTAGCCGTAGCCGTTGTTATAGCCGTAAGCGCCCTGCGGCTCGGCGTAACCATAGCCGTTGTTATAGCCGCCATAGCCATATTGGTCGTTCTGGTGCTGGTAATAATGTTCGGCCTGGATGTTGCCATCGGCGCGGGCGTGGGCACGGTCTAGCGCACGGTGCAGGCGCTGGTGATCGTAATAGGACAGCCCCTCTTCGTGCGCCTCGTTGTGGACGTCGTTGAGCTGGCGGTGAACGTCTTGATGCTGCTCGTCGAGCTGATCATGCTCATCCTGATGCTGATCCTGATCGTCGCCATCGTTGGGATGCGCGGCGACGGGCGCGGCGAAGCCTATCAGGGCAACGGCACTGAAAGCGGAAAGAAGCAAGCTACGCATAAGACCTCCTGAATGTCTGTCCGCGGAGCTAACGCCTTGCCGGCTGAACGCCTTGTGACTTTACCCTGCAGCCTGTGTTCAGATTATCAGGGGGGAGTGGCATCAGGCGCGAGCGTGTCGCGCTTCATGGCGAGCGCCAGAACGGCCAGGTGAGAAGTGCTGCTGTCTGAACGCCGCCATTGGACAGCCAGCAGACAGGTAGAAGTGGAGCCAGGTCGAATAGCCCTCGTTGACACCAGTCGCAGTCATGGTCTCCCCGAGCTGGCAAACCGACGCCTTGAGAATCTTGAGCCCCAGCCCGACGCGCCGGTTTGGGTCGATCGCTTCGGCCTCGCGCTGTTCGGCGTCATCACTGCACACTAGCCGATAGCCAGCATCCGCCACGCGCTTGCCACTCAGGATGATCGTTCCCGACGACCGGTTGAACGAATGCTTTGACGCTTTCGCCGCGAGTTCGTTGACGATCGTCGCGACGATCGATGCTTCCCGCGAGCCGACCGCCATGTTCTCGAAACTGCCTTGGACCGAGACATCGGCCGCAAGCGTCGAATCGATCAGTCTCACCACCTCGTCGAGGTACCCGGCGTA
The DNA here is from genome assembly GCA_031394005.1 of Sphingomonas sp. GTDB lineage: Bacteria > Pseudomonadota > Alphaproteobacteria > Sphingomonadales > Sphingomonadaceae > Sphingomicrobium. The sequence goes on along the minus strand of JANMWM010000295.1, from coordinate 4,613 downwards.
AAAGCGCAGTCCGGGGTCGGCCAGACATAGCGGATTATCCCTCATGCTCGCGTCGGCCAGCGTATCGGGGATTTCGACGAAGTCTTCTTGAAGAATGACGTGGGCGCACAAGGACGTGTCGAGCGGCGTTTCGCGCACCCCAAGGCCGGTTTCGGCCTTGAACCATTGCCGCGTCTCGTCGATCAAGTTGATGACGGCTATCGGGGGTTCGCAAATCCGCGAGGCAAGCATGACGATGTCGTCGAAATCCGATTCCCGCGGCGTATCCAGAACATCATAGGCTCGAAGTGCCGCGAGGCGTGCGGGTTCGAACGGATGATGCTGGGCTTTCAAGCAAGATATCGTGCGTAACCTGACTCAAAACGCAAGTGCTTAGCGGAGGTGTCATTCATATCGATCTACGCTCTGGCTCCGCCGAGGTGGTAGTATGCGAGGTGGCGTTCAAGGGGGGGGCGCCGGGCTGAGCCTAGGGGGAAAGCACGCGCCATAATATGGTGCGATTTGATGCGCGCGCGGCCCGCTTTCCTCCGCTAGAGACGCACGATGAATTTCGACCTTCACCAGTTGATCGAGCGGTTCGGCGCGCTTGGCGTTGGGCTGGGTGGGGCGATCGAGGGAGAGAGCGCGGTCGTCATCGGCGGGGCGATCGCACGCACCGGGGCCTTTTCGCCGTGGTGGGCGGCACTGGCGGCATTCATCGGGGCATGGACGTCATGCCAGTTGTTTTTCCTCGTCGGACGGTCGCAGCGCGATCACCGGCTGGTTCACCACATCGTCGCCAAGCCCGTGTTCGCGCGGGCATTGGGGATGATAGAGCGGCACCCGCGATTGTTCTGCTTCGGGTTCCGCTTCATCTACGGGTTTCGAGTCGCGGGGCCGGTGGCAATCTCGATGAGCCATGTCCGCGCAAGAGACTTTGCGCTGCTGCAGCTGTTCTCGGCGGCAATCTGGGGACCGGGACTGGTGTGGCTCGGCTATGCCTTTGGCAAGCAGATCATGGGAATTGTCATGCTGTTGCTGAGCCCGGCGCATGCGTTGCTGGCGGCGATGCTGGGGATGACCGCATTGCTGCTGTTCGTCGAATGGCGACGGCGGCGGGTGATGCGTGAGCGCTACCTGGCGCGGGTCGAGGCCGAGGGTAGAGCGGCCGAGCAGCGGGCAGGATGATGGCCGACCGGGCAGTGTTCTTCGATCCGACGGGGCGGCGGCGCAAGCGGTTCGCGCTCGGGCTGACGCTGTTCGTGCTACTTATCGTGCTGTCGCTGGCGGGGCTGGCGGCGACGATCCAGCTGCTTCCCGCGGCCGAGCCGCTGCCAGTCGCGCTCGAGCGGGGCAAGCCGCTGCCGCCGCCCAAGACCACGCTGCTGGCGCGGACCGGGCTAAGCCTCAACAATGCCGTGCTGCGGCTGATCGGCGCGAAGCCGCCGAGCGCGCGGCGCGTCGGAGCGAAGCAGGCGGCGGCGGTGGCGGTGGCGATGGGCAAGCCGCTCAGCGTCGGCTTCTACACGCCGTGGGACCGCAGTTCGACCGCATCGCTGCAACGGCACATCGGCGATCTCGACTGGCTGGCGCCGGTGTGGCTGACCGTGACTGGGCCGCAGCATCTGCTCAACATCCTGCCCGATCCCGATGGGCGCGCGATCCTCAACACGGCGGCACACCGGCCGCTGATCCTGCCGGTGGTACAGAATGCCGCGCTGGGGAGCTTTGACGGCAAAGCAGCCGATGCGCTGTTCGCCGACGCAGGCGCAAGAGCGCGGCTGCTGGGGCAACTTGAGACGTTCCTGCTCGCCAATCATGCATCGGGGGCGGTGTTCGATTTCGAGAGCCTGAGCCCGGCGGGTCAGGCCAATTATCGCGAGTTCCTGGGCGAAGCGAACGCGCTGTTCGACAAGCATGGCTGGCTGACGACGGTGGCGGCGCCGGTCGATGCGCAATGGGACCTCGCGGGGGTTTCGAAGGTCGTCGATCGGGTGTTCCTGATGGCTTATGACGAGCATTCGAACGACGGGCCGGCGGGACCGATCGCGTCGCAAGGATGGTGGGCGGGCAAGCTGGCGTCGGCGCTGCGCGAAGTGCCGCGCGACAAGGCGATCGTGACGATCGGCAACTATGCCTATGACTGGCATGACGGTGGCGGCGACCCGCTCAACGTCGAGGAAGCGTGGCTCGACGGGGCGGACAGCGATGCGAGGCCGGTGTTCGATGCGGCGAGTGGTAATTCGAGCCTCGCCTATGACGATGAATACGGCCACCGCCACACGCTGTGGGTGCTCGATGCGGCATCAGCGTTCAACGAGATGACGATGCTCGATCGGGCAGGAATCCGGAGCGTCGGGCTGTGGCGGATGGGAGCTGAAGATCCAGCGCTATGGTCGGTGTTCGGGCGCAATGCGGCAGTTCCGCGCAATCCAGCGATGCTGGCGCATCTGCCCGAAGGGACCAATGTCGATGTCGAGGGTACTGGCGAGATCTTGCGCATCTCGTCGCTGCCGACGGCGGGCGAGCGACGGCTGGTGCGCGGGCGCGACGGGCTGATCAGCGGGGTCGATTTCGTCACCCTGCCGCGACCGTTCACGATCACGCGGACGAATTACCAGCCCAATACGGTCGCGCTGACCTTCGACGACGGCCCCGATTCGCGGTGGACTCCGCAAATCCTCGACATTCTCAAGGCGAAGGGGGTGCCGGCGACCTTCTTCATCGTCGGCGAGAATGCGCTGACCGAGCGGGGGCTGCTGAGCCGGATGATTGCCGAGGGGCATGAGGTCGGGAGCCACACCTATACCCACCCCAATCTGGCAACGACGGGGCGAACCCAGACGCTGTTCGAATTGAACGCGACCCAGCGTCTGTTCCAGGCGTTTACCGGGCGAACGCTCAAATTCTTCCGCGCGCCTTATTTCGGGGATGCCGAGCCGACCACTGCGGACGAGATCAAGCCCGCGCTCGAGGCGCAGGATCGCGGCTATATCTCGGTCGGGCTGCACGTCGATGCCGAGGACTGGCAGAAGCCGGGCGCGCCGGCGATCACCAACAATGTCTTAGCCGGCGTGCTTGCCAAGAAGGGCAATATCGTCTTGCTCCACGATTCGGGGGGCGAGCGCAGCCAGACGATCGCGGCGCTGCCCGGGATGATCGACCGGCTGCGCGTGGCGGGGTATCGGTTCGTGCGGGTGTCGGCGCTTGCCGGGCTGAGCCGCAACCAGGCGATGCCGTTGCTGTCCCCGGGGGAGCAGGCGGGGGCGTCGGTCGATCTTGCGATATTCGAGAGCCTGGGCTTTTTCGTTAACGCACTGGCATTCCTGTTCGCGGCGGCGATCACACTTGGCATCCTGCGCGCGGTCGTGCTGAGTGGGCTGGCGCTGGTCGGGGCGCGGCGCGAGAATGGGGTGGTGTTCCCCGAGATCGACCCAGATCGCTTCGTCAGCGTGCTGATCCCGGCGTATAACGAGGAGACGGTGATCGAGCGGTCGGTGCGTCAGGTGCTGGCGAGCGAGCAGGTGGGGATCGAGGTCATCGTCATCGACGACGGGTCGAAGGATCGGACGTCGGCGGTCGTGACCGAGCATTTCGGGGACGATCCCAAGGTCCGGCTGCTGACCATCCCCAATGGCGGCAAGGCCAATGCACTCAACCAGGGGCTGGCGCTGGCCAACGGCGATGTGGTCGTCGCGCTCGATGCCGATACGCAATTCGAGCCCAAGACGATCGCGCGGCTGGCGCGGTGGTTCGTCGATCCTGGGCTCGGCGCGGTGGCAGGCAATGCCAAGGTCGGCAATCGGGTCAATCTCGTTACCAAATGGCAGGCGCTGGAATATATCACCGCGCAAAACCTCGAGCGGCGCGCGCTGACGCAGGTCGGCGCAATGACGGTGGTGCCGGGCGCGGTCGGGGCGTGGCGCAAGGCGGCGATCATGGCGGTCGGCGGCTATCCGCCCGACACGCTGGCCGAGGACCAGGATCTGACGATCGCGGTGCAGCGCGCCGGGTGGCGGGTGATGCACGACCAGCATGCGGTGGCGTGGACAGAGGCGCCGCAGACGTTGAGGCAGCTCGCGCGGCAGCGGTTCCGCTGGGCATTCGGAACGATCCAGTGCCTGTGGAAGCACAAGGCGATCATGCTGACCGGGCGACCACGCGGGCTGGCGTGGGTCGGCCTGCCGCAGGTGATGCTGTTCCAGCTCGTCTTCGCGATGATCTCGCCGATTATCGACCTAGCGCTGATCGTCAACGTGATTGCGACAGTGACCTCGATCCACGAGCATGGGTTGACCGCGGTCAAGGGCGATCCGGAGCGGATGGGGCTGTTCTGGCTGTTGTTCGCGGCGATCGACATCGTCGCCGGGCTGATCGCCTTCGTGCTGGAGAAAAGGGAGGACAAACGGCTGCTCGGCTGGCTGGTGCCGATGCGCTTCGTCTATCGCCAGACAATGTATTATGTGGTGATCAAGGCGATCGTCCAAGCGCTGCGCGGGCCCCGGGTCGGCTGGTCGTCGATCGCGCGGAGCGGGCAGGTGCAGGTGGGGGCATCGAAGTGACGGAAGCAGCGGACGGCGAAACGGGTGGGGCGTGGCAGCCCGCCGCTGTTCGACCCGATGGCGCTCCTCGCG
>JANMWM010000279.1:0-3976 GCA_031394005.1 Sphingomonas sp. | reverse complement strand
CAGCCTGGCGACCAAGTTCGGCGCCGATCCGTCGGAGCTCACGCGCCTGCTGTTCGCGGCCCGCCAGGCGGCGGACGCGATGGGCATCTGCTTCCACGTCGGCAGCCAGGCGATGAGCCCAGCGGCATATAGTGAGGCGATGAGCCGAGTGCGCGACGCGATCGTCGGTGCAGCGATCACGGTCGATATCGTCGATGTCGGCGGGGGCTTCCCGTCGTCCTACCCCGGAATGGAACCGCCGCCGCTCCAGGCCTATTTCGACGTCATCCATCGCACGTTCGAGGCGCTGCCAATCAGCTATTCGGCCGAGCTGTGGTGCGAGCCGGGGCGCGCGCTGTGTGCCGAGTATGCCAGCGTGTTGGTCCGCGTCGAAAAGCGTCGCGGCGACGAACTGTACATCAATGACGGTGCCTATGGCACGCTGTTCGACGCGGCGCACATCGCGTGGCGCTATCCGGTGTCGCTGGTCCGTGAGCCAGAGAGCGATGTACGCACCATGCCGTTCAGCTTCTACGGCCCGACCTGCGACGACCTCGACCATATGGTCGGGCCGTTCGATCTGCCCAGCGACGTTCGTACCGGCGACTATATCGAGGTCGGGATGCTCGGTGCGTATGGCTGCGCGATGCGCACGGCGTTCAACGGCTTCGGGGTTGGCGAGGCGGTGATCGTCGAGGATGAGCCGATGGCGAGCCTCTATGGAGCGCAAGTGACCGAGCAGCTTTCAAACGTCGTGAAGCTGTAAAATCAACCTGCTCCCTTCGTGGGAGCATTATCGGACGATCACACTGGGCTCCTGCTCGCGCGGGGGCCCAGCATCTTGGAGTAATGACATGACCACCTCGATCAACGACACGCGCAAGGCCGAGCTGCTGTCGAGCGTGGTCGAGCATATCGACATCACCAGCTTCGATGCACGGCCGATCGTCGAGGCGATGGGTAAGATGTCGTTCACCTCGCGCGATCTCGCATCCGCGACCGGGCTCTACAACCAGATGCTCGAGGACAAGGATTGCTCGATCATCCTCGTCATCGCCGGCTCGACCTCGGCGGGCGGCTGCATGGACCTTTATGCCGAGCTCGTCCGCTCGAACATGGTCGACGCGATTGTCGCCACCGGAGCGACGATCGTCGACATGGATTTCTTCGAAGCGCTTGGCCACAAGCACTACCAGGCGCTTGAAATTCCCGACGATGACACGCTGCGCTCGCTCTACATCGACCGCATCTACGACACCTATATCGACGAGACGCAGCTCCAGGATTGCGACTTCACGATCGGCAAGATCGCCGACAGCCTCGAACCCAAGCCGTATTCGTCGCGCGCCTTCATCCGCGAAATGGGCAAGTGGCTCTGCGACGGCAACGGCAAGAAGGACAACAGCCTGGTCAAACTCGCTTACGAGCATGACGTGCCGATCTTCTGCCCGGCGTTCGTCGACTCTTCGGCGGGCTTCGGCCTCGTCAAGCATCAGGTCGACCGGATGAAAGAGGGCAAGCCCTACATGGTGCTCGACGCCATCGCCGATTTCCGCGAACTGACCGACATCAAGATCAAGGCGGGCACCACCGGCCTACTGATGATCGGCGGCGGGGTGCCCAAGAACTTCACTCAGGACACAGTCGTATGCGCCGAGATCCTCGGTCATCATGATGTCGAAGTTCACAAATATGCTGTGCAGATCACCGTCGCCGACGTCCGCGACGGTGCCTGCTCCTCGTCGACGCTCCAGGAAGCGGCAAGTTGGGGCAAGGTCTCGACCGCAATGGAGCAGATGGTATTCGCCGAAGCGACCTCGGTGCTGCCGCTGCTCGCCAGCGACGCCTGGCACCGTGGCGCGTGGAAGACGCGCGCCAAGCGGGCGTTTGCGAAGATGTTCGACTAGACTGTGCGCCCTCCCGCCGCGGCGGGAGGGCAATTGCATTTCGCTTCCGCATCAATCATCCTTCACCTTAACTTGGGGGACAAGAATTATGACTCACGATCCGTTGCTCGGTCCGGTCGTCGCACTCGTTGCCTGGTCGATCGTGATGCTGCTGTGGATGGTCTTCAGCCGCCTTCCAGCGATGAAGAAGGCAGGCATCGATCTTTCCACCCGGGTCGGCAGCAAGCCCGGCGCGCTTGACGGGGTGGTTGATGACAAGGCGCAGTGGAAGGCGCACAATTACATTCACCTGATGGAGCAGCCGACGCTGTTTTATGCGATCGTCTTCGCGCTGATCCTGATGGGCGAGGATTTCGTGATGAATGTCTGGCTGGCTTGGACCTACGTCGGGCTGCGCATCGTCCACAGTATCGTCCAGTCGACGTGGAACCGGATCCTCGTCCGCTTCATCCTGTTCGCGCTGTCGACGTTATGCCTGCTCGGGCTGACACTTCACGCCGCGATCGGGCTCATCCACGGCTGAAGGCGCTGATCGCTCGCAGTGATGCGCCTTGGCCCCGTCGCCGTGAGCGTGAATCAGGGCCTCGCGAACGCGGACACGAGCTCGACGTGGGTCGACCAGCGGAATTGTCCGACCGGTTGTACCCACTCGAGCGTGTAGCCGCCCTTCGCCAACGTCTCAGCATCGCGCGCGAAGGTCGCGGGGTTGCAGCTGACATAGGCGATGCGGGCGACCGATGACGCGGCTAGTGCAGTGACCTGTTCGTGCGCGCCAGCGCGGGGCGGGTCGAGGACTACCGCGTCGAAGCCGGCGAGTTCGGCGGGCTGGTAGGGGTTGCGGTAGAGATCGCGGTGCGCGGTGGAGAGCAGGCGCCCTGCCCTGTCTGCAGCTGCTTTGAGGGACAAGACCGCTTCTCGCGAGGCTTCGGCGGCGGTTACCTCGCCCTCGAGCGCGAGAGCGAAGGTGCCGAGGCCGGCGAATAGGTCAGCGGTGCGGTGTGCGCCCGCTACCCCTTTCCGGACCGCGGCAACGAGCGCCGCTTCGCCGTCGCGAGTCGCCTGGAGGAAGCCACCTATTGGCAACGCGACGGGCATTCCCGACAAAGTGACCGTTGCGAGTACAGGCTCGTAGCGGGCTTCGGCGCCATATCCTTCATCGAGGCTCAGCCGGGCTAACTTGTAGCGCTCACCAAAGTTAGTCAGGGCTTCGGCGGCAACGAGTCCCTCGGCTTCGATCCCGGCGAGGCCGATGTCGACGCCTTGGTCGGCTAGCGTGAGCTGGATGGTCGCGGCGCGTTTGGGGCGCATAATGGGACCAAGCAGCTGGCGCAGCGGCTGGACCAGTGCGAACAGCTCGGGCGAGAGGACGTGGCATTCGCGCAGGTCGACGATGCGCTTCGAACCGGCTTCGTGGAACCCGATCGCAACGCCGCCGCTGAGGCGGAGGGCGTGGAGCGACGCGCGGCGGCGAGTGCGCGGCGGCGACAGGAGCGCGGGGCGGACCTCGGCGTCCAGGCCATGCTGGGCGAGCGCGCCGCTGATGCGCTGCTCGCAATAGGCGGCATAGGCGGCGTCGGTAAGGTGCTGGAGCTGGCAGCCGCCGCATGCGGGGAAGTGACGGCACAGTGGCACTTGCCGGCCCGGTCCAGCCTTGATCGTGCCATCGTCGAGCAGCAGGTCGCCGGGCGCGGCGAGCGTGGCGTGGCGGCCGCTCGCCGTAACCCCGTCCCCTCGCGCGGCGATGCGGACGATCGCTTCGCTCATCCCCCCAAAACCGTGGGCAGCGCTTCGACGAGGTCGTCGGCGATCATCGTCGGGCCGGCACGCTCGGCAGCGCGGCCGTGGAACCAGACCCCGGCGCAGGCGGCTTCGAACGATGGCAAGCCCCTCGCCCGCATTGCCGCGATAATGCCCGAGAGGACGTCGCCGGTGCCGGCGGTGGCGAGCCAGGGGGGGGCCGGAGGCGCGAAGCCGACGCGGCCGTCGGGCGAGGCGACGATCGTGTCGGGGCCCTTGAAGACGACGACGGCGCCGCTGGCTTTCGCTGCGGCCTGGGCTTGCTCGGCCTTGCTTCCGGGAAGCTCGCCGAA
>JANMWM010000263.1:0-5286 GCA_031394005.1 Sphingomonas sp. | reverse complement strand
TCACGACTAGCCTCGCTGTGCAGCGCTAGCTAAAGCCGCACGATGTCCAGCGTCCCCATGCGCGCGCTCGCGCTCTCCGCCCTCCTTGTGTCCACCAGCGTCTTCGCGGCCAACAGCAAGCCGCAGCCGCTACCGATCGTCGATACAATTCCGACACCGCGCGATGTAGCGTTTCTGGGGACCATCCACCTTGACGTGACCGCAACCGATGTCGACCGCGGTATCATCGAGGTTCGCGAAACCATTCCAGTGACCTCCGGCCCACTCGTTTTGCTCGCACCCAAATGGCTGCCGGGCAACCACAATGCCAGCGGCCAGATCGACAAGTTTGCTGGCTTTAGGTTCACCGCCAATGGCCAGCCGCTTCGCTGGGTCCGCGACAAGGTCGATGTGTACGCATTCCATCTCGACGTCCCGGCCGGCGCGACCAGCGTCGAGGCGCGTTTCCAATTCCTCTCGCCGACGGACGAAGCCCAGGGCCGGGTCATCGTCACGCGCGAAATGCTGAATATCCAATGGGACGCGGTGTCGCTCTATCCAGCCGGCACCTTCGTTCGGAATATTCCGGTGATTGCCAGCCTGACGCTGCCGACCGGATGGAAGGCTGCGACCGCGCTCCGCCCGACTGCAACGTCGCCCGTCAACCGCATTACCTTTAGCGAAATCTCCTATGACACGCTGATCGACTCGCCCGTCTTCGCCGGCAAATATTTTCGTGCCGACGACTTGGGTTACGGCGTGACGCTCAACACAGTTGCCGATACGCCCAAAGAATTAGTCGTGCCGCCGTCGGTGCTCGCCAAGCACCGCGCCCTTGTCGACCAAGCGGTCAAACTGTTCGGCGCACGCCACTTCGACCATTATGATTTCCTCCACGCGGTGACCGATCGGATGGGCGGCATCGGCCTCGAGCATCATCGCAGTTCCGAGGACCAGAATGACCCCGGCTATTTCACCGACTGGGAAGCGAGCGTCGCCGGTCACAACCTCCTGCCCCACGAGTTCACGCACAGTTGGGATGGCAAGTTCCGCCGCCCGGCCGACCTGTGGACACCCGACTACCGGACCCCGATGCAGGACAGCCTGTTGTGGGTCTACGAGGGCCAGACGCAATTCTGGGGAACGGTACTCGAAGCACGGGCAGGAATGTCGACGAAGCAACAGGTCCTCGACAAGATCGCGCTCGCGACGGCAGACCTCGATACCCAGCCCGGGCGGCTCTGGCGTCCGCTGAGCGACACGACCAACGACGAGATCATCTCTAACCGCCGTCCCGAACCGTGGAACAGCTATCAGCGCGCGATCGACTATTACGAGGAAGGCCTGCTGTTCTGGACCGAGGCCGATTCGATCATCCGCGCACAGAGTGGCGGCAAGCGCTCGATGGACGATTTTGCGCATGCCTTCTTCGGCATCAACGACGGCGACTGGGGCGAGGTCACTTATACGCTCGACGATGTCGTGCGGACCCTCAACCAGGTGCAGCCTTACGACTGGGCCGGGTTTCTCAAGGCGCGAGTGTATGACGTGAATCCGCACGCGCCGCTCTCGGGCTTCACCAATTCAGGGTATCGCCTCGATTACACCGACACGCCAACCGCGACCGCCAAAGCGGTTTTCAAGGCGCGCAAGGTCGCCGACTTCAGCTACTCGCTCGGTTTTGAGGTCGGCAAGGAGGCCAAGCTGGCCCGGGTCCGCTGGGGATCGCCGGCGTTCCGGGCGGGTTTGGTGAACGGTGCCCAGCTCATTGCGGTCGACGGTCACGCCTACACCGATGATGTAATGTCCGATGCGGTCACAGCGGCGAAAGGGACTACTGCTCCGATCATCCTGACGGTCAAGCACGGCGACGAGGTGAGGACCCTTTCGCTGCCGTATCACGACGGGCTCCGCTACCCGCGGTTTATCAAGGTCGGTTCGGGCGAAGGGTCGCTCGATCGGCTATTCGCGCCGCGCTGATTCGCTTGCGAGCCTGCTCGTCGTTTCCTAGCAGCGTGTCGGACTTAGCGGCATCATAATTGTTGGATTTGGCGATTTTGGGTGGATGCGGGATTCTCTTTGACGCCCGGATGGGTATGATTCTCGAGGTGACGAACGACACTGGGGGATCGAGGATGTCCACCTTCCGCGCGATTGACCGCGACACTGGATATTTGCTTCCGCCGTCGGTGGATGAATGGCTTCCCGATTAGTTTCTGGCGCGGTTTGTCGGGGGAGTGGTCGACGGCCTGGACCTGAGTGCGATGAGCGCCAGCGATTGCGGGTCGGGATCGAAGTCCTATCATCCAGCGCTACTGCTGGGCCTATTGGTTTATGGTTATGCGACCGGGGTATTTTCGAGCCGCCAGATTGAGCGGGCGACGTATAATTCCGTGGCGTTTCGCTATATCGCGGCAAACGAGCATCCTGATCATGACACGATCGCGACATTCAGGCGGCGCTTCATCACCGACATTGAGTGCTTGTTCGTCCAGGTTCTGGCGCTGGCGCGCGAGATGGGCATGCTCAAGCTTGGAACGGTGGGCCTGGAGGGCATGAAGATCGATGCCAATGCCAGTCGGCACAGTGCGCTGTCCTATGAGCGTGCCGGCAAGATCGAGGCGCTGCTGAAGGCCGAAGTCGCCGAGCTTATGGCCAAGGTGGAAGCCGCCGATCAGGCCGATCTTCCCGATGGCATGTCAGTCCCACAAGAGCTGGCGCGGCGCGAACACCGCTTGCAAAAACTGGCCGAGGCGCGTGCCAAGATCGAGGCTCGTGCCAAGGATCGCTTCGAACGCGAGCAGGAAGAGTATGAGGCCAAGCTTGCGGCGCGCGAGGCCAAGACCAGGGCGACCGGCAAAAAGCCCGGGGGCAAGCCACCTGAACCACCAAGCGAAGGCCCCGGTCCCAGGGATCAGATCAACCTGACCGACGAAGACTCGCGCGTCATGCCGGTGGCAGGCGGCGGGTTCGACCAGTGTTAGTATGCTCAGGCCGCAGTCGCGACCGACAGCCTGCTGGTCATCGCAGCCGATGTCACCCAGGCTCCCAATGACAAACAGCAGCTGGTGCCGATGATCGACCGGATCACAGCGCTGCCCGAGTGTCTGGGGACAACCAAGACACTGCTCGCCGATACCGGCTATTTCAGTGCCGCCAATGTGGCGGCGTGCAATGCCGCAGGCATCGAACCGCTGATCGCGCAGTGCCGACAGTCGCATCATCCGTCACTGTGGGAGCGCTTTGCCGATGCGCTGCCGGCGCCGGACAATCCGACCCTGGTCGAAACGATGCGCCATCATCTCCAGACACCCGAAGGCAAAAAGCTTTACGGGATGCGCAAACATACGCCCGAGCCGGTCTTCGGCATCATCAAGTCGGTAATGGGCTTTCGCCAATTCTCATTACGCGGGCTCGATCACGTCCGCGGCGAATGGAACCTGGTTACCATGGCATGGAACATGAAGCGCATGATCGTCCTCCAAACTGCATAAATCAGCCGGTTGCGCTCAAATCCTCGCCTCGACGTCGCCGCCACGGCAATATCCGAGGTTCTCGCCGCTAATGACGCGCGATTTCCTCAGAAAACGCCTGGAAACGAGAAACCCGGCAGTGTCATTATGGCAAACTGCGCAGCTGACCTCAGCCCGACACGCTGCTATAGACCAAACATGCACAGCATCGTGATCGGCGCCACGGGCGGTATCGGGCGCGCCATCGCCGACGCGCTGGAGGCACGCGGCGACAGCGTGGTGCGCCTTTCGCGCCGCTCGGATCCACCGCTCGACCTGACCGATGAGGGGAGCATCGCGGCGGCCGCTAGCGCGCTTTCAATCGGCTGTCCGGCGGACCTGCTGCTCGTCGCCACTGGCATGCTCCATACCCCCGTCGCCGGCCCCGAGAAAAGCTGGCGCCAGCTCGACGCCGCGACGCTCGCTCGGAGCTTCGCCGTCAACACCATCGGCCCGGCCCTCGTCGCACGCCACTTCCTCCCCCTGCTCGCCCCCGCCGCCATGCTCGCCTTCCTCTCGGCACGAGTCGGGTCGATCTCGGACAATCGGCTCGGCGGCTGGTACGGTTATCGCGCCTCGAAGGCCGCGCTCAACCAGTTCGTTCGCACGCTTGCGATCGAGCTCGCCCGCACCCGCCCCGCGACGATCTGCGTCGCGCTCCACCCCGGCACCGTCGATACCGCGCTGTCCGGCCCCTTCCAGCGGAACGTCGCCCCGGGCAAGCTGTTCAGCCCCGCGCAGAGCGCCGGCTACCTACTCGACGTGCTCGTCGCCCTCACCCCCGCCGACAGCGGAGCGCTGATCGACTGGGCCGGGGAACGCATTGCGCCGTGACCGCTTGCTTGCACGAGCGGCAAGCCTACATAGGGAGCATGTCCGTGACCGAGCCCATGCGCGAAGCCCGTTTCACTATCGGCGAAGTCGTCAAGCACCGCCTGCTCGACTTTCGCGGAGTGATCTTCGACGTCGACCCGCAATTCGCCAACAGCGAAGAATGGTATGACTCGATCCCCGAGCAGATGCGCCCGCCAAAGGACCAGCCCTTCTACCATCTGCTCGCCGAGAATGCCGAGTCGAGCTATGTCGCCTACGTCAGCCAACAGAATCTGCTTCCCGACGAAGAGGGGGTAGAGGTCGACCATCCGGCAATCGACGGGCTGTTCGATGGCTTCGATGGCGCACGCTACCGCCTGCGCCCCCAGCACCGCCACTAGGCGCGAGCGCCAAGCGGGCGACCCGAAGGCCGCCCGTCTTTCCCGGCTAGAAGTTGATGCTCACGCGTCCGTACAGAAAACGGCCGTTGAAGCCGAACGGCGAGAAGACCGAATAGGGAATATATTCCTGGTTGGGCGGATAGACCCCGCCAACCGCTGCCGGTCGCGGCCCAAAGGGCGAGCGATCGGGATAGGTGTCGAAGGCATTGTTCGCGCCCAACGCCAGTTCGATTGCCTTGGCCGGCTTGAAGCGAAGCTCCAGGTCGGCAACCCACTTGCGGCCAAGCAAAATGTCGTCAGGGCTGTTGCCGGTGAGGCTCGTCGGGTCGGCGATCGGGTTGACCGCGCCGGGTGATACGACCTTGCCATAGCGGGTGGTGCGCGCGGTCACGCCGAACTTGCCGATGTCGCCGTCGACGCTGAGCACGACCTTGTCGCGCGGCTGGCCATCGATGAAGCGAAACCCCTCGACCCGCCCGAACAGCACCAACCCCGAGATCGTCGACAGCGCACCGAGCGTGGCGAGCCGCTTGTCGATCCTGGTCTTGTTGTAATTGTAGGCGGCGGTCAGCGTCCAGGTG
>JANMWM010000215.1:0-4605 GCA_031394005.1 Sphingomonas sp. | reverse complement strand
GTGACGCTCGATCCGCACCTGATCCCCCTTGGTGATGATCACGACGCCCTCGCGCGCCCGCGAGCGCGTCGCCGAGGCTGAGACCGCGGCGCGCACCGCGCAAGTCCGCGCGCTCCGCTACCAGGTCAACCCGCACTTCCTATTCAACACCCTCAACAGCCTCTCGTCACTGGTCCTCGCCAGCCGCAACGCCGAGGCCGAGGCGATGATCCTCAAGCTATCGGCCTTCTTCCGCTCGTCGCTGACGCTCGATCCGACCGCCGATGTCACGCTGGCCGACGAGATCGCGCTCCAGCAGCATTATCTCGACATCGAGACCGTCCGCTTCCCCAAGCGGCTGCGGGTAGAGATCGACGTCGCCCCCGGCCTTGAACAGGCGCGGCTGTCCGCACTGCTGCTCCAGCCGATCGTCGAGAATGCGATCAAATATGGCGTCTCGGCGACTCGCGAAAAGGTCGTGTTGACGATCAGCGCGCGCCCTGCCGGCGGCAAGGCGCTGACAATCGTCGTCACCAACCGCGGTGAGGGCACTGTACGCCTCGCCCGGCCCGCCCCCGCCGAGCAGGGTACGGGGGTCGGCCTCGCCAACGTCTGTGCCCGTCTCAACGCGCGCTTCGGCGACTCCGCGAGCTGCACCTTCGGTCCGCTCGATACCGGCGGGTTCGAAGTGCGCATGACGATGCCGCTCGAAACCGCCGAAGGCCACGCATGACCGAACTCGCCCTTCTCCGCTTGCTCATTGCCGACGACGAACCGCTCGCCACCGAGCGCCTTCAGCTGCTCCTCGCGCGCTGTGACGGAGTCGATCTTATCGGCACTGCCAGCGACGGCGACAGCGCGGTGCGCATGGCCGAGGCGCTCGACCCCGACCTGGTCCTGCTCGACATCGCCATGCCCGGGCTCGACGGGATCGAGGTCGCGCGCGCCCTTTCCAGCCGGCGCCCCTCGCCTGCGGTGATCTTCGTCACCGCCTTCGACCAGTTCGCCGTTGCCGCGTTCGAAGTCGCCGCGGTCGATTATGTCATGAAGCCGGTCGAGCCCGCCCGCCTCGAACGAGCGCTTGCTCGAGCCCGCACCTATCTCGCCGCCCGTACCGCCGACGCCCCGCCGCTGCCAACGTCGCAAAATCTCGAGGAATTCTGGGCGTCGGACATGTCGGGCCTGGTCCGCATCGCCACCCGCGACATCGACCGTGTCTCGGCCGAGCGCGATTACATGCGGCTTCACGTCGGCACGCGCAGCTGGCTCATCCACCACTCGATGAACGCGATGGAGGACGGGCTCGACCCCGCCCGCTTCATCCGCCTCCACCGCTCGGCGATCGTCCGCCGCGACTTCATCGCCGGCTTTGCGCGCAACGCCTCAGGCCGCTGGATCGCACGCCTCGCCGACGCCTCCGAACAGCCGGTCGGCCGGCTCTATTCCGACGCAGTACGCGAAATGGCCGGCCGATGATCGACGGTCAGCCGATCGCGCGCCGACGGTCTTGCGCGGAATCCGCGACGACCTTCGCCACGCAACCGTCGATATCGTAAAGGGCTTGCTCGATCGCGGGCACGTCGGGCGTGCAGATACGCAACGCCGCACTGGCGATCCGGCGGTCAAGCTCGCGCTGCTCCTCCGCGGTTTTGAGGACAAGGTCGCCGTAGCGCACGGTGACGCTGGTGCGCAGCGCATACACGGGCTGGAGCGAGGGTTGGGCCGCCGCAGCGGCGCGGGCGATGAGCATCATCATGTCGACTTCTCCCGCGGGCCGCAACGATATTGCCGCCGGGCCGCAGACAAGTCGTTACGCCAACGACGCGCCGTCTTGGTGCATTGGTATACTAATACACCAAGGGCTTCGACGAATGGAGCCCGCACCCGACGAACGATCGATACTCAGCGACTGACGGCAATCCCCGGTCGCCGCGCGACCGCGCCCGTCACCGCCACATCCATCGTCACATTGCCCAGCGTGCGGAAGATGTCGGGCACCGTCTCGACCGCGATCAGGATCGCCAGCGGCTCGATCGGCACCCCCATCGCCAATGCGATCGGAGCGATGTTGCTGACAAAGCTCAGCTGCCCCGGCAGGCTCACCGCCGAATAGGTCGTAATCGCTGCCACTGCGATCCCCGCCGCCAGCGCCAGCGGGCTCAGTGTGATCCCGAGCCAGTGCGCGACATAAATCGCGACCCCCATGTTCATCGCCGGCCCGGTCGCGCGGAACAGCGCCACGGCAAGCGGCAGCGTCACGTCGGCATTCGCCGTCGGCACGCCAAGCTCGCGCGCCGCGCCCAGCATCGCGGGCAGCGACGCCAGGCTCGACTGGGTCGAGATCGCCACCGCCTGCGGGGCGATCATTGCCCGCGCGAACCGCCCGACCGGCCACCGAGCTGCCACCGCCGCCACGCCATAGGCGGCGAGCAGAATCGCGATCCCCAGGCTCGACACCAGCAGCACATAATGAAGCACCGCCCCGAACGCCGCGCCGCCTGCCCCTGCCCCGACCGCAAACGCCAGCGCCAGCACGCCGACGGGTGCGAGCCACAGGATCCATCCGATGATCACCAGCATCGCCTCGCCCAGCGCATCGAAGAATGCCGCCAGCGGCTGCCGCTTGATCTCGGGCAGGCGCGTGATCGCAAAGGCGAACAGCGCGGTGAACACCACGATCTGCAGGATCGACCCGTCCGCCGCCGCCTTGACCACGTTGGGCGGGACGATTGACCGGGCGAAGTCGGCCAACCCCGGCACCGACGCCGCAGTCGTTTGCGGATCGACCGCCGCAAGTCCCGCACGCAACGCCGCCGCCGCCGCTTGTGGTAGCGGGAACAGCCCGATCAGCACCGGCATCACCAGCGCGCCAAAGATCGCCGACGCGGTCAGCAGCACCGCGAACCATTTCATCGACCGCCCCGCGACCCCGCCTTGCCGCGCCGCCTCGGCCCCGCCGACGATCCCCGTCACCAGCAGCGCGACGATCAGCGGGATGACCGTCATCTTGAGCGCATCGAGCCACAACCCGCCGATCGCTCCCGCCACCCGCACCGCCGGGTCACGCCAGCCGTCGCCCTGCCCGGCGGCGATTGCGCCCACGAGCAACCCGATGAACAGCGCGCCGAGCACACGCCAAGTCGGTCCGATCCTCAACGCGGGCGCTTGAAGCGATAGACGAAGCGGTCCGTCTTGCCGCGGATCGCCTGGTCGAACACCAGCAGGCTGTGGTCATCGGCCTGGTTGCGCAGCAGCAGGCTCTCGCCGTCAAGCACAAAGCCCGCACGCTCGAAATCGGCCCTCACCGTCGCCGGGTCGATGCGATGCTCCTTTTCGACGATCGCGCGCGTGTCGCCGGCCGGCCCGACATGGTCGACCACCCCGACGATCCCGCCAGGCTTCATCGCCGCATAGATCGTCTTGAGCCAGGTATCGGGCTCCATCCGCCCGATCTTATACTTGGCGCTTTCCCAATAGACGTCATGGTAGTCGAGGTTGATCAGCATGAAGTCGAAGCTGCGCGGCGCAAGGTTCGGCGCCGCGAACGGGCTCGAGATCAGCGTCACATTGGGGCGACTCGCCGCGAACGCGGCAAAGTCGGTCTTCGCCTTGTCGCCATAGAATTGCGTCGGTTCCCACACCACGACCTGGCCCCTGGGACCGACTGCACTGGCAAATATCTCGGCCCAGTAATGATTGGCCCCAAACATGTCGGCGACCCGCATCCCCGGCCTCAGCCCGAGGAAGCCCAGCAATTGCGCCGGCTTGCGCGACGCGTCGAGCTTCACATTGTCCGCGCTCCGGCCGGGCGCCGCGACCGCCGCCTCGATCCTCGCGTTGCGCGCGACGCTGAACCTCGCTTCGGCCCCGCTACCCGCCAGCGCTACCGCCCCGGCGACCGCGATCATCCACCTGCTTTGCATGTTCCTTCTCCCGTCGATGTCGAGCCAGCAGACTATCGAGCGCGCGCGACCTGCGCCAGCCCGTTGCGCCGGTTGAGCCAAGCCGTGCGCCACTCGCGTCCGAAAATCTTTCCTCATGGGCATCCACCCGCCGCCTGATATGTTGAGCCGGCAATATCCCACCACCGCCAGGAGTTTTGTCATGGCCGTAACCGCCGCGCTGATCGACAGCGTCACCGGCTACCGCGACGCCGCCGAGCATGTTGAGTGGTCGTAGTTCAAGGAGCTCTTCGGCAAATGCGCCGACGACCGCAGCCAGTGCGTCAACACCCTCCGCCAGCAGGTCAGCGCGGTCGGCGGCGAGGCCGAGGGCGATGGCAGCTTCCTCGGCAAGACCAACCAGCGCTACCTCGTCCTCAAGGCCGCAATCACCGGCCGCGACGACAAGGCCATCATCAACGAAGTCGAGCGCGGCGAGGATTATCTGAAGGATAAGTTCAAGACCGTTTTCAAGGACGCCGAACTGTCACAAGCGTCGCACACCGTGGTCGAGCAAGCGTTTGCCTCAATCCGCCAAGGCCACGACCGGATGAGCGACCTCAAGCACGGTATGGAGGCGTAAGAACATGAGCATTTTCAGCGCGATCAAGAACGCCATCTTCGGCCACCCGGCGGCGGCGCAACCCGCGACACGGGCCCGGGTGATTTTGTGGTGCGGGTGATT
>JANMWM010000202.1:0-8960 GCA_031394005.1 Sphingomonas sp. | reverse complement strand
AAAAACCAGTCTGACGTTCACTGACGCCATCGGTGCCGTCCGCCTCAAAATCTGGCTCGCCAACATTAATCAACGCTCCCCGCCAAACCGGGAACTGCAAAATATCACAGCACACCGCATCATACGTATCGCCCAACCACTCTGGTTCGCGGCATAAACGTACAAAGTCGAGCTTAGCAGTCACCCGACGACAATCGTTCAGCTTGCCACTGAGACCATGTTTGTGACCAGGACAGCAATAAATCGCTGTAGGTCGATGTTAGTAAAGCTTGGGTTGCTAACTACAGATTCAGCTAAGTGTTTGTTTTCGCTAGTGTAGAAGCCGACTCTTAATGAGCGCGTCCTTGGTAAAAGCCCAAGTGCGTCCACCATTCCCCGATCATCGCTGCGGCGAGCGGTTGGTTACTTCTTCGACGTCGCTGCCGGCTTGACGGCTGTCGGGGTCGGGCCGCGAGTGATCGCGGCGCCGAGTTCGGAGACTTGCGGGCAACCCTTCACGCATAGCGCCTGCAACTTGGCGAGATTCTGCTGTGCCCGCGGCGTCGCCCCGAGTTCGACCATCGCAACCCCCTGAACCGCGAGCGCATCACGGTCGTTGGGCTCGAGCGCGAGCGCCTTGTTGGCGAAGCGCACGGCCTTGCCGAACAGCTTCTGGCGCGTCGCGACACGGGCGAGGTCGATGAACACTGCGCGATTGCGTGGATCGACCGCGAGCGCGGTCTCGAACGCGTCGCCGGCCGCGCTGAAATTGCCCGCGCCCAACAGGGTTTCGCCCTGCCTCTGCAGCTGGGCGGACAACGGCACGATCTGGTCGTCGGGCTTTTGCGCCAAGAGCGGTGCGGTCGCCAAGCCCGTCAGAGCCAACGTCACCAGCATCAATAGCTTCGCCATCAATCTCTCCATCCCAGATGTCTTGCCTATCACGAGCGGACAAGCCGCGCGACGAAAAATCCATCCGTCATATCGTGACCTGGGGTGAGCAAGCGCCCC
Organism: Sphingomonas sp.; assembly: GCA_031394005.1. Lineage (GTDB taxonomy): Bacteria > Pseudomonadota > Alphaproteobacteria > Sphingomonadales > Sphingomonadaceae > Sphingomicrobium. The sequence goes on along the minus strand of JANMWM010000202.1, from coordinate 7,970 downwards.
GCCCCATCGAGCCGTCCAATGTCGGTAAAGGGATCTTGCACGCTCCATCCTGAATGGCGGCCTAAGAAGCTTGCCACCTGGTCCATGCCCTCGCGGCCGAGCAGCGAGCAGACCGCATAGACCAATGCGCCGCCCGGCCTGACCAGCGGCGCGGCGAGATCGAGCACACGCGCCTGGAGTGCGATGACCCGATCGAGCCGCTGTGGGGTCAGCCGCCAGCGTCCTTCGGGGCTCCGCCGCCACGTTCCGCTCCCCGAGCAGGGAGCATCGACGAGGACAATGTCGGCGCTCTCATGTAATGCCACGAGCGCCTCTGCTTCGCGCGGGGCATCGAGTAGGCGAGTGGCGATTGTCGCACCGGCGCGGTCGGCGCGCTGCGGCAATTTGGACAGCCGCTGGCGATTGGTGTCGCAGGCGATGATCTCGACGGCGTTCGACGTCGCGGCGGCTAGCGCGAGCGCCTTGCCCCCGGCCCCGGCGCACAGGTCGATTATCCGCATCCCGGGCTTGGCGGCGCAGGCGAGCGCGATGAGCTGGCTGCCCTCGTCCTGCACTTCGACCAAGCCCTCGGCCAAGGCAGCACTCTGATCGACGCGCGTGTCGGCGGGAAGGCGCAGGCCCCACGGGCTGAACGGGGTCGGCTCGGCCCCCGGGAAGACCTTGATCATCGCTTCCCGCGTCGTGCGGGTGGCATTGAACCGGATGTCGAGCGGGGCACGTTGAACGAGCGCGGACCATTCGTCCGATGTAACGAGCGGTGACAGTTCGGTTTCGATCCATTGCGGAATGAGTGTCGGTCGCGTGCGCTTTTCGCCCTTGATGGCGGGCTCGGGGCCGTGCGGCGGGCCGGTGAAGGCATCGAGGATTGCGCGGTCATCCGCCGACAGCCCGAGCATCGCCGAGCGACCGGTGTCGGGGATTTCGGCCGAACGGCGAATCGCTCGGAACACGAGTTCACGCACCGCTCGGCGGTCTTTCGAACCGGCATATCGACGCGTTTTGAAATAGGCCGCGACAATCGCATCGGCGGGCGGACCATCGTCGCGGGCAGCCGCGACCACCTCGTCGAGGATCTCGATTCCCGCCTGGACCCGCGCCGAGGGGGTCATGCGCGCTTATCGCGTCGGATAATTGGGTGCCTCTCGAGTGATCGACACGTCGTGGACGTGGCTTTCGGACAGGCCGGCGTTGGTGATGCGGACGAACTGCGCGCGTTGCTGGAGATCGGCGATCGTTGGCGAACCGGTGTAACCCATCGCCGCCTTCACCCCGCCGACGAGCTGGTGGACGATGTCGCGCACCGGGCCCTTGAAGGCGACCTGGCCCTCAATGCCTTCGGGGACGAGTTTGAGCTGGTCCTTGATGTCCTGCTGGAAATAACGGTCGGCCGAACCGCGCGCCATCGCCCCGACACTGCCCATGCCGCGGTACGCTTTGTAAGCCCGACCCTGGTAGAGGAAGGTATCGCCCGGCGCCTCGGCGGTGCCGGCAAGGAGCGAGCCGACCATCACAGTCGAGGCCCCGGCGGCGAGTGCCTTGGCGATGTCGCCCGAGGTACGAATACCGCCGTCAGCGATGACGGGAATGCCCATCTTCGCGGCGACCGAGGCGGCGTTCATGATCGCGGTAAGCTGGGGCACGCCAACCCCCGCGACGATGCGCGTTGTGCAGATCGAGCCCGGGCCGATGCCGACCTTGATCGCATCAGCACCCGCATCGGCGAGCGCCTTGGCGGCATCGGCGGTGGCAACATTGCCAGCGACGACTTGCGTCGTGTTGGACAGCTTCTTGACCCGATCGACCGCCTTGGCGACATCGATATTATGCCCGTGCGCGGTATCGATGACGATGCAGTCGCAGCCCGCATCGATCAGTGCTTCCGACCGCGCGAACCCCGCGTCACCGACCGTGGTCGCGGCGGCGACGCGAAGCCTCCCTTCGGCGTCCTTGGTGGCGTTGGGCGAGGCGACCGCCTTTTCGATGTCCTTGACAGTGATCAGACCGACGCAGTGATTAGCTTCGTCGACCACTAGCAATTTCTCGATCCGTCGCTGGTGGAGGATCCGCCGCGCTGCTTCCTGGCCGGTGCCAAGCGGAACTGTGGCAAGATTGTCCTTGGTCATCAGCTCGCTGACCGGCTGGCGCGGATTCTCGGCGAAGCGGACGTCGCGATTGGTCAGGATTCCGACCAGCTTCCCCGATTTCTCGACCACCGGGATCCCCGAGATGCGATGCATCTTCATCAGCTCGAGCGCGTCGGCGAGCGTCTGGTCGGGGGTCATGGTGATCGGGTTGACCACCATCCCGCTTTCGAACCGCTTAACCGCGCGGACCGCGGCGGCCTGCGCCTCGACGTCGAGGTTGCGGTGGAGGACACCGATCCCGCCAAGCTGGGCTAGCGCGATTGCCATGTCGGTCTCGGTAACCGTGTCCATCGCGGCGGACAGCAGCGGAATAGCGAGCGGTATTTCGCGGGTGAGGAAGCTACGCGTGTCAGCCTGGTTCGGAAGCACGCTCGAGGCGAGCGGCTGGAGCAGGACATCGTCGAAGGTCAGCCCGAGGGGAATGTCGAGGAAGGATGAAGCGGCCATGCGGGCCTTTGGCAGGCGGCGAGCGATTCGCCAAGGGGTCAGGCCCGCGCGAGCAATCGCCTGGCCGCCTCGACGTGCATCGCCTCGATCATCCCGCCCTCGAACCGTTGGGCTCCGCCCGATGCCGCCGCGACGAGGCGTTCGGCGCGGGCGATCACGTCGGGCGTCGGAGCGAAGGCGGCCAGGCAAGGATCGATCTGGTCGGGATGGATGAGCGTCTTGCCGTCGAATCCCAGGCGACGCGCCTCGGCGCATTCGGCAGCGAAGCCCTCGGGGTCGTCGAGGCGGTTGAACACTCCGTCGAACACCGGCTTGCCAGCGGCACGCGCGGCGAGGATCACCGACTGTAACGCGACGCGGAGCGGTTCGCGCCCCGCGTCGGCGGGGAGGCGCAGGTCGGCGGCAAGGTCGTTGACCCCCACAAACAGCCCCGCCGAGTCGCGCGCGATGGCCGGGGCGGCGAGCACGCCGGCGGCACTTTCGATCATCGCGATGACGGGCTTGACGCTATGCTCGCGGATCGCGTTCACCGCAGCCGAACTTTCCACCATTGGTGCGACCGCGAAATCGGCCTTGCTACGGTCAAGTTCTGCAACATCCTCGGCCCACCATTTCGTACCGAGCGCGTTGATGCGGATTGCGACCGTCATCGGCCACGGTTCGGCGAGCGCCGCAATCGCCGCCTGCCTCGACGCTTCCTTGTCCTCGGGCTTAACGGCATCCTCTAGATCGAGGATGACGAGATCGGCCCGACTTTCGCGCGCCTTGGCGATCGCGCGCGGATTGGACGCGGGGAGGAAGAGCAGCGCGCGCTTGTCGAACAGGTCCGCCGTCATGCCGATTTTCCTTCCGCTCGGACCCGGTCCGCCGCATCATGGTGTCCAAGGAGAGCTACCATGCTGACCATTTTCCTGGGCTTCGTTGCCGTTCTCGTCCTGTTGTTCGTGATGAGCAGCGTCAAGGTCGTCCACCAGGGCTATAATTACACGATCGAGCATTTCGGCAAGTTTATCGGCATCGCCCAGCCGGGTTTCAACTTCTACCCCGCATTCTTCTATCGCGTCGGGCGCAAGGTCAATGTGATGGAACAGGTGCTCGACATCCCGGGCCAGGAGATCATCACCAAGGACAATGCGATGGTCGCGGTCGATGGGGTGGTGTTCTTCCAGGTGCTCGACGCAGCCAAGGCAGCCTATGAAGTCAGCGACATGGTCCTCGCGATCCTCAACCTCGCAACGACCAATTTGCGCACCGTGATGGGGTCGATGGACCTCGACGAACTCCTCTCGCGGCGCGACGAGATCAACGGGCGGCTGCTCGCGGTGGTCGACAACGCGACCGAGAGCTGGGGAATCAAGATCACCCGGGTCGAATTGAAGGACATTCGCCCGCCGGCCGACATCGTCAATGCGATGACCCGGCAGATGAAAGCCGAACGCGAAAAGCGTGCGACGATCCTCGAATCCGAAGCCGCGCGGCAGAACGAGATCAACCGCGCCGAGGGGATGAAGCAGGCGCAGATTCTCGAGGCCGAGGGGCGCAAGGAGGCCGCCTTCCGCGACGCCGAGGCGCGCGAGCGCTCGGCCCAAGCCGAAGCGACGGCGACCAAGATGGTGTCCGACGCGATCGAGGGCGGATCGACTCAGGCGATCAACTATTTCATCGCGCAGAAATATGTCGAGGCGATCGGCCTGTTCGCGACCTCGCCCAACGCCAAGACGATCCTCTTCCCGGTCGAGGCGACCCAGCTGATGGGGACATTGGGCGGGATCGGCGAGCTGGCGAAGGAAGCCTTTCGCGAGGCCTCCGCGCCTGCCGCTCCGGCGAAGCCCAAGCCCGCCCCGACCGTCCCTGCCGTCCAGATTCCGCGCAGATGAACGGCATCGATCCGGGCTGGTGGTGGGCGATCGGCGGAGTCATCCTGCTCATCGCCGAGGTGATCGCCCCGGGCTTCTTCCTCATCTTCATCGGTGCGGCGGCGATCGCGACCGGGGCATTCACCCTGCTGTTCGGTCTCGGCGCTGAGCTCCAACTCGTCCTGTTCGTCGTCTACGCCGCGCTCGCCGCGCTCGCCGGTCGTCGCTTCTACGCAAGCCCAAAGCGCCACGGCGGCAAGCACCTCAACAATCGCGCGGCGCAACTCGTCGGTCGCACCGTCACCGTCACGCAGGCGATCGGCCAGAACGGCGGTCGCGTCCGTCTCGGAGACAGCGAATGGAGCGCGCGCGGCGAGCCTGCGGAGGTCGGGCGGACGGTTGTCATTCGTCGCGTTGACGGCAACTGCCTGATCGTCGATCCCCTCCCCATCATCCAGTCAACAGAGCAAGCATGACCGACTTTTCCCGCCGAGAAGCCCTCGCCACCGTCGGCTCCGCGGGCGCGCTCGTTGCTGCCCCTGCGATCGCCAGGAGCCCCGTGCGCAACGGGGCGAAGATCGACGAGGCGAGGGCGATGGCGCTGCTCGACCGGAGCGCCGATCATTTTCTCGCGCTGGCGCCCGAAAACGCGACGTCGCTCGGCGTTGATAAAGGCGCGCGGGCGGGACTTCGCTCGAAGCTCGGCGACCGCAGCCAGACGGGACAGGACAGGTTTCACGCGATGATCGCCAGCGACCTGCGGGCGATCGAACCGCTTGATCTATCAGGGCTGACACATTCGACACGGACCAGTCTTGAAGTCGTCAAGAGCGCCTATCGCACTGGACTCAAGGGCTATGCGCTACCCTATGGCGACGTCGCCGTTGGGGGTTATCGCAACTCTCCCTATGTCGTCAGCCAGAACACCGGCGCCTATCTCGACACGCCGAAGTTTCTCGACACCGATCATGTCATCGAGAATGCCGCCGACGCCGAGTCCTATCTCGCCCGGCTCAATCAATATCCGGCGCAGCTCGCCGGCGAGCTCGAGCGGATGAAGGCGACCGCGGCGCAGGGCGTGATCCTGCCGCGCTTCCTGATCGACAAGGCAATCAGGCAGCTCATGGGGGCTACCAAGAGCGCGGTCGAGGGCGGCGGGCTGGTCAATTCCATCGAGCGGCGGACGAAGACGATCCCCGGCGACTGGGCTGCTCGGGCCCGCGCGATAGCGACAAAGCGCGTCGCTCCCGCGCTCGAAGCCCAGCTTGCAGAACTCTACCGCCAGCGAGCCCTCGCGACCGACGCCGCCGGGATCAGCGCTCGCCCGCATGGCGCAGACTATTATCGCTATGCCCTGCGCGCGAGCACGACCACCGACATGTCCCCCGACGCCGTCCATGCGATGGGTCTTCGCGAGCTTGACGAGATTCACGCCCGGATGGATCCGATCCTAAAATCGCTGGGCTATACGCAAGGGTCGGTCGGCGAGCGGATGAAGGCGCTCGCCAAGGACCCGCGCTACAAATTCTCGCCCGGTGACAAAGGACGCTCCGAAATCGTCGCGTTCATCGGTGATCGACTCAAGATCATTCGCGCCCAACTGCCGCGCGCATTCAATATTCTGGTCGCGGGTAGGGTGGAGGTGAGACGGATCCCAATCGACGAGGAACTCGGCGCGCCCGGGGCCTATGGTGGTCCGGGGTCGATCGACGGCAAGATCCCGGGCAAGTTCTGGATCAACCTGCGCACGACTGACCTTCACAGCAAGTACAGCCTGCCCGACCTCGCCCATCACGAGGCAATCCCCGGGCATGTCTGGCAGGGCGAATATACCTTCAAACTGCCGCTCATCCGGTCGATCCTGGCGTTCAATGCCTACTCCGAAGGCTGGGCGCTTTATGCCGAGCAGCTCGCCGACGAACTTGGTGTTTATGACGATTTCGTCGTCGGGCGTCTCGGGTATCTCCAGTCGATCGCTTTTCGAGCATGTCGGCTGGTGGTCGATACCGGCATCCACGCCAAAGGCTGGACGCGCGAGCAGGGTGTGCGCTTCTTCGTCGATAGGAACGGGTCCAACCCCGAGGAAGTCGGCAGCGAAGTCGATCGTTACTGCTCGTGGCCGGGGCAGGCGTGCGGCTACAAGGTCGGGCAGGACGAGATATTGCGACAGCGAGCGAGGGCACAGGCTTCGCTCGGCGCACGTTATGACCTCAAGGCATTCGACGACACCGTCGTCCTGGGCGGGGGCGTCCCCCTGGACGTCCTCGCTCTCAACGTCGGCGACTATATCGCGCGGACGAAAGCCTAGCGGCCGGTCAGCCCGCCGAGGATTCCGCCCGCGCCGCCGCCGGTCACCGGCTCGCCGTTGGCGGCGGGATCAAGCGCTTGCGGATCACTCATTCCGGCCGGAAGTCCCTCATTCTCTACGCCATTAACAACATGCGGCAGGAGCGTGCCGGCGCCGCTTTGCACGGTCGCTTCATCGACGCCGAGTTGCTGCGCGATTGCGCCCGCGTCGCCCACCTGATTGAGAAACGAGATGAGGTCCATGGCCGTGTCTCCCTGAGCGTTTGCGCTTCAATGATCGGCGATGCGCACCCGTTCCAGACCAGCCCGGCCACGCGCCCCCGGCTAGGTGGCGACCTTCAGCGCGGCTTCACGGACGCCCGCGTCGACATGGCTTTCGAACTGCGCGAAATTGTCGACGAACAAGGTGACCAGCCTCGCTGCCGTGGCGTCATAATCACCCTTGTCGGGCCAGGTCCGGCGCGGATCGAGGATGGTCGAGTCGACCCCGGGCACCGACACCGGAACCTCGAATCCGAAGTTCGGATCCTTGCGGAACTGGCCCGCCTTGAGGCTGCCGTCGAGCGCGGAATTGAGCAGTGCGCGCGTCGCCTTGATCGGCATGCGGTGGCCGATGCCGTACTTGCCCCCAGTCCAGCCAGTGTTGACCAGCCAGCAGTCAACGCTGCCCTCGGCAATGCGCTGCTTGAGTAGGTTGCCATAGACCGACGGGTGGCGCGGCATGAACGGCGCGCCGAAGCAGGTCGAGAAGGTCGCCTCGGGCTCGGTCACGCCGATCTCGGTCCCGGCGACTTTAGCGGTATAGCCCGACAGGAAATGGTACATCGCCTGGTCCGCGGTCAGCCGCGCGATTGGCGGCAGCACGCCGAACGCGTCGGCGGTGAGCATGATCAGGTTCTTGGGCACCGGACCCATGTTGCGCTCGGACGCATTGGGGATGAAGTCGATCGGATAGACCCCGCGGCTGTTCTCGGCGAGCGTCGCGTCGTCGAGGTCGAGCTCGCGCGTCGTCTCGTCCATCACGACATTCTCCAGCACCGTGCCGAAGCGTTTGGTGGTGGCGTAGATTTCGGGCTCACTGTCGGCCGACAGCCGGATCATCTTGGCGTAGCAACCGCCTTCGAAATTGAACACCGCGGTGTCCGACCAGCCATGCTCGTCGTCACCGATCAAAGTGCGGTTCTTGTCCGCCGACAGCGTTGTCTTGCCAGTGCCC
>JANMWM010000183.1:0-8547 GCA_031394005.1 Sphingomonas sp. | reverse complement strand
CCCTTGGGAACCCGCTCCTCCGGCGAAAGATACGAAAACATCCGCCCCTGATCCGAAAACTGTCCGCGCATCACCGCCTCCATCGCTGGGCGCAGTGAATCAGACCAAGCCGCAAAATGCTATGGGTTTTTCAGCAGACTGTTAAACCCACGCCGTCATTCCAGATTAAAGGCTGGCGTCAAACCTGCAGGTAGGGGTATCGGACAGGTAAGGAATACTACCCTCCGGGGTTCGCAGTTCGGGAAGGGCAGAAGATTGTGAGATGGTTTGCCCGCAAGGCCACTACGAATTTCATCTCCGTTTCCCCATCCCCCTCACGTTCGGACGCCTGCTTATGCCCGCAACCGTGAACAAAGGCCAACCCACGGCTGCGCTCGACGAGGCGCATGTCGGTGACATCGAGGGGGCGTTTGGCACGATCCGTTTAGGTGACGAGGCTCCGCGGTCGGGGCTAAGAGCGCGACTTATGACGTTGTTAGCCGTCGTTGGTCCGGGTCTCATCGTCATGGCTGGCGACAATGATGCCGGCGCCTTCGGTACGTATGCGCAGGCCGGACAGAATTACGGGACTCACCTTTTGTGGGTCTTGCTGCTGCTAGTGCCGGTTCTCTACGTTAACCAGGAGATGGTACTGCGTCTGGGCGTTGTCGCTGGCGTTGGCCACGCTCGCTTAATCCTGGAAAGATTTGGTAAATTTTGGGGCGCGTTCAGCGTCATCGACCTGTTCATCCTAAATGCGCTGACGATCGTCACTGAGTTCATCGGCATCAGTCTTGGACTCGACTATTTAGGCCTTCCGAAGATCGCCGGTGTGCTGATCGCTACCGTCATAGTGATCGCTGCGGCGAGCACCGGCTCCTTTCGGCGGTTCGAACGAGTCTGCATGACGCTCATTGTCGGCTCGCTGCTGCTGATTCCTATTCTGGTGATGGTGCATCCAACGCTCGGCCAGATTAGCCGAGGTCTTCTGATCCCGGGCATACCCGCCGGGTCAGATTTGTCGAAAGCCGTTCTCCTTATTATCGGTATGGTGGGCACTACCGTCGCGCCCTGGCAGCTTTTTTTCCAGCAATCTTATTTGATCGACAAGCGGATCACGCCGCAGTTCATGAACTATGAACGGCTCGATTTATGGATCGGCATCGTCATCGTTTTGATCGGAGCGACGGCGATTATTTCCTTCGCCGCTGCAACTTTCGCTGGTCATAGTGAGTTCGGTAATTTCACTGACGCTGGCGGAGTGGCCGCGGGGCTTGAAAGATATGTCGGTAAGACCGCAGGTGTGCTGTTCGCGGTCGCCTTGATCGATGCATCTATCATAGGCGCCGCCGCCGTTGGGTTATCGACTTCCTATGCTTTGGGCGATGTGCTCGGGTTGAAGCATTCGCTTCACCGCAAAATTTCCGACGCAAAGGGGTTCTACGCGGCGTTTGTGGGAATTCTAATTGGTTCAGCCATCATCGTCTTGATCCCGGGAAGCCCGCTCGGCCTCCTCACGACCGGGGTGCAGGTGCTCGCTGGCGTCCTGCTCCCTTCCGCGACTGTGTTTCTGCTCTTGCTTTGCAATGATAAGGAAGTGCTTGGTCCGTGGGTCAATGGTCAAGCGATGAACATATTCGTCGCAGCAATTATCGCTGTCCTGGTCGTCCTTTCGCTGGTTCTGACCGCAGGCGTTCTCTACCCCGACCTAAGCGCTCAAGTTATCCTGTACATATTAGGCGGGGGAACGGTCATTACCATAGTGACCGGAGTGGCGGTGCTTGGCGTTCACTATTTTCAAAAGCGGGCGATCCCGGCAGTATCGATCGATCGATCGGGCCGAGCTTCTTGGCGGATGCCACCACTCGCGCTTCTTGCTGCTCCAAATTTACCGCTCGGCAGCCGAGTCGGACTTACCGTTCTTCGCAGTTATCTGCTGATTGCAATGATTATGGTCTTTTTTCGTATTTATCAACTGGCCGTTGGACACGCATGATCATGCGCGTAGCATCAGCATGGCGACCCGTGTCGCAGCCGAGCTGTAGAAAGGTATTTCTTAGGTGAGCGACAGTTTAAAACGTCCAGAGACCCACGAAGGGCTTTCTTTGTCGTCCTTGCTCAAGCAGCCCGTAAGCGACGGCAACGGGAGAGCGTTGGGTAAGATATCTGACGTGGTCACTCGGCCTCGGGACGACAAATATCCTTTGGTGACAGGGCTCGTTATCGGCGTTGGAGACGAGAGTTATTTCATACCTATGAAGGCCGTAAGTAACTTCGGCAATCAATCGGTCCGGCTACACGCTGCAAAGGCGGACTTGCACCCATTCGAAAAGCGCGACAACGAATTGCTCCTGAAACGGAATATTTTGGGTCACCGCCTGATCGATGTGCGCCGCAGCGCTTTAGTCAAAGCCTTTGATGTTTGGCTATCACCGGCCCCTGAAGGTTGGGTGGCAACTGGACTCGACGTTCACAAGAGTAGCTGGCTTCATTTTGGTCGCCACGAGGATCATGCCGCACGAGACTGGCGCTCATTCATTCTTTTGGAAGGTGACCAGCCAGGCACCGGATCGCGACATGTTTCAAGTCGTTTGAACAAGCTCAATGCCGCGCAGATCGCAGACATCATCGAAAGCGCGTCGTCGCGGGAAGGGGATATCCTCCTAGCGCAGGTGCATGAAGATCCAGAGTTGGAAGCCGATGTCTTCGAGGAGCTGGAAGACAACAAGCAGGCGAAGCTTTTGCATGCTCGAACCGACGAAGAGGTTGCCGGAGTACTCTCCCGGATGCGGGCCGATGATGCTGCCGATGCGGTTATGGACCTTGCTCAAGAGCGGCGGCAAAGTGTTCTTAATCTTCTTCCGGAAGCACAGAAGACGAAGGTTCTCACTCTTCTTGGCTACCATGAAGCAACAGCCGGCGGTCTCATGGGGTCGGATTTTCTAGCGCTTTCGGAAGAAAAAACTGTTGGCGACGCGCTTCAATCAGTGCGCTTAGCGACGACGTTACAGCCTGAGGCGCTCACGATGATCTATACCTTGCGAGGAGATGGGTCCTTGGCGGCTGCAATCAGCCTTGTTCGCGCTTTGCAGTCTGCACCGGATATGCTGCTCCGCGATGCCGCTGACACCAACTTGGTAATCGCCTCCCCGCGCGATGACATAATCACGGTGACCACTAGAATGGCTGACTTCAATCTACTCAGCCTACCAGTCGTCGATGCCGAAAACAGGATGCTCGGCATCGTTACCGTTGACGATGCGCTTGAGGCCGCTATCCCCAGGGACTGGTCCCGGCGCCGATCCTGATTGTTTCTTTTTAGGAGTTGTTGACAAAGGGGATTGAACGAACCCGCTGACGCGGGGACTGGCGTAGCGATTAGCTGGAATGGCCTCCTGATGAGAAGGTTTGGTTGTTGGACCAACCCACAACCAGGCGACCATCCCATTACTGAAGCCACGGCAGCGGTAAGCCCGCTGCGTCGTCGTATGATCGACGACATGAGCCTTCGCAACCTGTTGCCCGCGACGCAACGATCGTATCTTCATGCCGTTTCGAAGTTCAGTCGCTACTCCGGCCGGTCGCCGGAGCGGCTCGGGCTCGAAGACGTGCGGGCGTTTCAGGTCTATCTCGTTGCGCAGGGGAGTAAGCCTACGGTAGGGACCGCAGACCAAACAGTTTTTCGTTTTCGCGGTGCACTTCGATGAGGTCCCGCAGGCTGCCGATGCCATCGTCGGGGAAGGCCGGGATGCCATCTTAGCCTACGCCATAGACCCAGATCACACCATCCTCTGGCTCCATTTCGCCGGAGAGCTCGTGGAGCCAGTCATCATCCTCGCCGAGTTCCTTGGCGACGAGAGCGATGGTCCTGATGGCATGGATCTTATTGCGCTGCATCAGGCTGCCATTTCCATCGTCTTGGCTTGGCGCAGAGCCTTCCATTTCCAGGGGAGCAACTCATGAAACTTGCCCTGTGGCAAATCCGCGATGCGGGTCAGCACATCAGTCAGCCAGGCAAGCGGATCGACGTCGTTTAACGAAGCTGACCCCAGGAGCGTATACATCATCGCGGCACGTTCTCCCCCACGATCGGAACTGACAAACATCCACGCCTTTCGTCTCCGGCAAATACGACGCATCTCTCGTTCCGAGGCATTGTTCAGCCGGCGCTAAAGGGGGTCTCCGCGTCAGGGTCTTGGCCGCTCAAAAGGTGGCTTCACGACCAAAATCCATCTCCGCATCAATGCGATGGGCCTGCCCATAGCGTTCGCGCTGACCGGCGGCGAAGTCTCGGACTTCAAGGGCTATCTGCCGATCATGAATGCCGACAGGCCGGCACCCAAGATACTGTTCGCCGACAAGAGATATGAATGCTGAGACGGATAGCTTGAAGAAGCACCTGTACGGCATCGCTGCGGACGCTGGCGGAGCAAACGCCGAACGTTATCACAAGACCTCAGACGAGCAGAAGGCGACCCAAACGGAAGTCAAGAAACACGCCATGGAAGACGAGGCTGCCCGGGACGAAAAGCTGGCTGAAGGGCGCGTTCATGAGCACCGCCATCACAGGCTAGCGGTCGCAGCAACACTCGCCGAGATTGGTATTGCAATCTGCACGGCGGCCATCATCACCCGCCGGAGGTCATTCTGACTAGGCTCGCTAGTCATCAGCCTAGCTAGGCGGTGTTGTCGTGCTTGCATATGCCTACCTCATCTGACCGACGGATCAGTTTGGCGACTAAGGAAAAGCGCCAAGGCGTGTGCTTGTCAGGGATTCCGGTCATACTAACACGATGAAGTGGCCAAGAAGAATGCCCCAAATCTCCTGATGATTAATCGCGGAGACGTTACTGCACCCAATTGCTTGCCGAGGCGACGATCAAGAAAACACCAAGCGCGCCACGATACAAAACGAAAATCCAGGTCGAAAAGCGCTCAAGAACGCGCATCAACAGCCAGATTGCGAAGAAGGCCGACAACGAGGCAACAATCAGGCCGACGGCGAGCAACGACCAACCGTGGGCGCTGAGGTGAGCTTTATGAAGTTCCCAAAGCTCCTTGAGACCGGCCAAGGCGATCGCTGGTATCCCGAGCAGGAAAGAGAGGCGGGCCGCCTCGGCTCGTTTGAAACCAAGACCCAACGCTGCAGTAAGGCTCGCGCCCGATCGCGATACACCGGGAATGAGCGCGCCGACCTGCGCCACGCCGACGAGCACTGCATCCATCAATGAAGACTCGGCGACCGAGCGTCGGTGACGCGCGAGTAATTCGGTGAGTGCCAGAAGTGCCGCCATAATGACGCAGGACCACCCGATCACAGGCAGCGCCCGCAACGGCGAATTACACTGGTTGAGGTAGGGCGACAGGATAATTCCAGCAAGGACAATGGGAACTGTCGCAATCGCAATAGCGATGAGCAGCTTGAAATTTGGGTCGGAGAATTGACGGCGCGCGACAGCTGAAGATGCGCCCCACGTCAATTGTCGGATATCGGTCCAGAAATAACTGATGACGGCTGCGAGAGCCGCGAGTTGCATCGCCGCCGAGAAGGCGGAGCCGGGATCGCTCCAGCCGAGAAGCGCTGGGACCACCCGCATGTGCGCGGTCGACGAGATCGGCAGCAGCTCGGTAATCCCTTGCACGACGCCAAGAAACGCAATCTTGCCATAGGTTAGGGACTGAAATCCCATTGCCAGACCGTTGCTGCATTGCTGACTCATAACTTCTCCAAACATCGCAGTCAGATCAGGGCGCGTCGGGGGACGGCCTCGCACACATACATTGACTGGCATCGGTCGGGAGGGCAATTGGCTCGTGTAAATCTTGCTTGGAGCGTGACAGTGCCCCTTCTTTCACGCCTCAGTGCCACGCTGCTCCTGGTGTCGAGCGCCGCGTTCGCGCAGGAGGGAGCTGTCAGACTAAAGCGAAAGCGTCTCTCCGGGATGCAGTTGGTGCTTTGACGGGAACGCGTCAGCTCATGAGCGACCGCCATTCAGCCAGGGCAGCTGAGCGGCGTATCTTGAAGGTTTGCCTGTCGACGAGGTGGCGTTCGGCATTGAAGTGATTGTGGCCGTTGGCATGGACCGATGTGAACTTTTGCAGCGTTTTCGTTCGCCGAAATCTTAGCATCGCCCGCTTTCGTCGTCGGAACGGAAGGTGGCTATTCTCCACCCGGTTGTTAACCCAGCGGCCGATGTCCTGCTTGTCGCGGTTGCCAAGCTCGCTTATCGCGGCTTTGTAGGAGCGTAGGCCATCGGTGATAATTGCCTCGGGTAAGCCGTGGCGCTTGAGCGCCTTCTTCATGAACTTAAGCGCAGCGGCCTTGTCGCGCTTCTTGGTGACGAAGCTTTCGAGGATCTCGCCCTCATGGTCGACGGCGCGCCAAAGGTGGCGCATGTCGCCGTTCACCTTCACGTACATCTCATCGAGGTGCCAGCACCAGTGACAGAAGCCACGCATGTGGCTCACCCGCTGCCGACGGATGTCGGCAGCAAACAGCGGGCCAAACCTGTTCCACCAAAAGCGCACCATCTAATGGCTGATGTCGATGCCGCGCTCATGGAGCAGGTCTTCGACGTTCCGCAGGCTGAGCGGGTACTTCACCTACATCAGCACCGCCAGGCGAATCACCTCGGGCGACGAATTGAAGCAGCGAAACGGGCTGGGCGACTTTGCTCGGGATTTACGGTTCATTGCCGCTGGTATCACCGAGCCGAACAGGCTGCCACATTGGTCTGACAATCCCCATCGGGACCAAGAGAAGCTCGGTGTTGGTGAGAACAGGAAAACCCGGCCATTTCTGACCGAGTTCCTTGAATGCTGCGCTAAGGGACTAGCTCCGAGGCCTTAGCACCGATCTCCCAAACTGTGTCGCTCAACCTGACGGCCCAAGAGTGCTCCTGCGCCTGCGCCGATGAGCGTGCCGGTCGTCCCGTGCGCTAGGGCGTTCCCGAGAAGGGCACCGCCCACACCACCGGCGATGAGACCGGTAGTTCCGCTACGCTGACGACACGCGGGTTGTGCGTAGGAGTATCCTCGATAAGCGGGGCCCCCGTCGGCATCTTGCCGGTAATGATGATAGCGATGATGGTGCCGATAATATTGCGCGTCAGCTGCGGTCGACACGGTTAGGGTCGGCAAAATTGCCGAAGCACCAATCAAAATGAAAATGCTTTTGCGCACGGTAGAATCCCCTTCGTTTCCCTTATTCAACGAAGATCGGTTTAGTGAGTTGCGTCAGACTGTCCCGTTTGATGCACGGAATGGGGCCTCCAGTCATGTCGGCCTACGATTGCGAAACAAGAAAAGGCCCGGTCCAGCCGAAGCGGAACCGGGCTGAGTTTTCCTAGAGCGGGAGGCTCAAAGGGTGTGGGGCGACAACGCTCCGAGGGACTCATCGATCGCATAGGCCGGGTACGCGATGCTTGCCTTCCTGGCACCGGACATTCTGGGCGCCGTAGGCGACGGCACCGCTCCCGCGCACCTCACCGCCGACCGCCTCACCCTCGGCGACGTGATCCCCGCCGGCTGGAATGACCAGCGGCTTACGTTCGGAATAGCCGCGCGGGTGTTGTCAGTCCTATGCGCACTTGTCTCCGTTTGGCGAAGTTGGGTCTTGATTCCGGGACGGTCAGGCGGCGAGTATCTGCCACTCGGCCAGGGCAGCCGAGCGACGAAGCTTGTATTCCTGACGACTGACGAGATGACGTTCGGCTGAGAAGTGGTTGGCGACATTGGCGTGGACGGAGGCGAACTTCTGTAACGTCTTCATGCGCCGGAAACGGAGTATCGCCCGCTCTCTTCGTCGGAAGGGCAAGTGGCTGTTCTCCACCCGGTTATTGGCATGGCGGCCGATCTCCTGGTTATCGCGATTGCCGAGATCTTTCATCGCTGCGCCATAGGATTTCAGCCCGTCGGTGACGATCGTCGCCGGCGATCCGTGGCGCTTGAGCGCCTTCTTCATGAAGGCGAGAGCCGCCGCCTTGTCCCTGTTCTCGGTCAACCGCTCCCTGATCGGAGGGATTAATTCCCTGTTCGGATTCAAAGGTCGGATCATCAGACCGGAAATTTTAGTGCAGGATAACATGGACTTGAGGGCATTGTCAGGTCTTTTAACCATTGCAGGTACTCGCCGGTTTCTTGCAATACTCTGTTAAAATCCCTGTTAACTGTGAAACTCTGCTACATCGCGGACGCGCGGAGACATGTCGGGTCTTTTGGCCCCAAACGGCTCGAAATTACCAGAGAAGGCTGGGGAATACGGCGGTTCTGCCGCAAATATCTGGGGGAATTTCGCGAGATTTTGGGGAGCCTAGAAATCTAGAGCTCAGCTCACGGGGTCGTTGGCGGAGCGGGAGGGATTCGCAATTAGGAGTCTTTTCGAAGGGAGAAATTGAGGTTGTGTAGGCTGCCATACCCTGCGCAGTTCCCTCACAAGATTGGCTTCTGAACAGCGAGCGGCGCAGGTTAGCGGCTTAAATCAGGGTTCGAATTCCAAGCCGTCCGCCATACCCAGGGGTCAGCGGCCTGAATTTGCGCAGAACAAGAACGTCCGATTAGCGTCCAATG
>JANMWM010000159.1:0-9188 GCA_031394005.1 Sphingomonas sp. | reverse complement strand
GGGGAATGAAGCCGAACTCGCTTTCGTCCTGGGCCACGAAACCGGCCACATCGCAGCCGACCACGGCCGCACGCGCCAGAAGGCGAGTTCGCGCAACTCGATCCTGTCGGTCCTCGGCGCGATCGTCGGCGGGGTCGTCGGTAACAACCCGTTCGGCAGCCTGATCAGCCAGGGACTCCAGCGCTACAGCCAGCTTGCTACGCTAAGCTTCTCGCGGCAGCAGGAATATGAGGCCGACCAGCTCGGCATCCGCTACATCGCGCAGGCTGGTTATGATCCTACTGCGGGCGCGACCATGCTCGATGCGCTGACCCGCTCTGCCGCACTTGAATCGCGTGTCCAAGGAAAGTCGGGCCGCTCTACGCCCGAGTGGGCGAGCACTCACCCCCTGTCGGAAAACCGATCGGCCCAGGCGCGTCAGCTCGCCGCGCAATTCGCCCGCGCCGGCAGCGGCATGCGCAACCGCGAGGCCTTTCTCGCCCAGCTCAACGGGGTGCGCGTCGACGACGATCCGGCACAAGGCGTGATCGAAGGGCTGACGTTCACTCACCCCGACCTGCGCCTGCAGTTCGCCATTCCAGCCGGCTTCCAGATGTCGAACAGCGCCGACGCGGTGACCGTCGAGGGAACGTCGGGCAAGGCGCAATTCTCGACTGATCGTTACAACGGCAACATGCAGGCCTATGTCGGACAAGTCATTCAGGACCTGACCGGTGGGCAAACCCAGGTTCAGATGGGGCCTCTCCAGCAGACCAGCGTCAACGGCATCGCCGCGGTCTACACCACGGGCCGGGCGCAAACCGACAACGGCATCGTCGACGTTAGCGTGTTCGCCTATCAGTGGAGCGCGACGCAGGCCTACCACTTCGTCATGCTGACGCAGGACGGGCAAGGGATTGGGCCGTTCCAGTCGATGGTCGGATCAATGCGGCGGATCACGTCGGCCGAGGCTGCCGCCATCCGGCCGCGGATCATCTCGATCCAAGCGGTGCGCGCGGGAGATTCGGTGCGGTCCCTCTCGAGCCGTATGGCCTACCGCGATTATCGCCTGGAGCGATTTCTGTCGCTCAACAACCTCCAAGCCTCGTCACGACTTGCGCCGGGAACCAAAGTCAAACTGATCGTCTATGAGTCTCGACGATAGCGAATAGCACCTAGCTGTTCTGCACTTTGTCGTTGATCCTGGTCCACATGCCGATGGTGCCCCCGCCAAGCGCCGACAGGCCCGCGACCATCGCGATGATGATCAATGCACAGATCAACCCATACTCAATTGCCGTTGCCCCACGCTGGTCTGCGCGAAGGCTGAGCCTCGTCTTTGGGGCAGCCATCAAGCTTCCCTCCTCTGGTCCACGTCCACGGTATCATGGATAGACGGGCAAAGTTAAGGATTTCTCCTCCGATTCCGGTTAATATTGTGTCATCCGTTGCTGATGTTCCCAACGATCGGAGTCCATCCGGCGAAGTATGTGATTTCGACGATTTCGTTTGTGCGACCCTTCGAAGCCCTCGCCTCGAAATCTTTCTTGGCGGCAGCAATACCGCGGCGAGCAACGGGGGTGCGGGGGCGTTCGATAAGTCGGTTGGTGGCGGCCATGGCCCGAAGATCGCGAACCAGCGCCGGTAGATTCTCGTAAGACAGGGTCACTCGGTCGACATCGACCACCGGATCGGCAAAACCGGCGCTTGCCAGCAAGCCGCCGAAGCTGGCGGGATCGATCAGCGGGTGAAAATGAGGACGCGCCAACCCCTCGATCCGGTCCGCTGAGGCCATTGCCGATCGAAGCATGGGAAGCGACTTGCCGCCGGTAAACGCACCGATGAACAGCGCGCCCGGGGCGAGAAGATGGCGCAGACCGACTAGAAGCGCGGGCAGATCCTCGATGGTGTCGAGAATGCCGATGCTGACGCAAAGCTCCGCCGCGAAGGTCGGTAGCTCGTCGTTTTCAGGGCCATTAAACGCGAGGCGCGTCACGCCGATTGAGCTCAGCCGCTCGCGCCATCCGGGACGATCGGGACCCAACAACCAAGCCGACTCAAAGCGCTTCCGCACCGTGGCAATGCGGTCGAGACATTCGGCGAAGGCGCGTTCATGAAGGAAATAGTCGCCGTTAAGCGCTCTGGCCCGTGCGTGCCGAACGGGGAGGAGCGAGGCGTCGAACAAGGGTTGGGTCATCGCCGCCGCTTGTGGAGCGCCGTCGGCACGCGGACAAGGGGCGGAGCGGATTGATGTCGGCATACATCGCGGTCTGGGGGTCATCGGCACGGCGATCGGGCCGGTGGTTGCTTGACCCCGTCCTGCCGCCGCGTTGTCCCGGCTGCGGAACCATCATCGGCGACCTGCACAGCTTCTGCCTGCCGTGCTGGACCAGAAGCAACTTCCTCGGTGAGCGGGGCTGCACGACTTGCGGTATCCCGTTCGCTGCGACGGATAGCGGCACCTGTGCCATATGCCTCGTTAAGCCACCGCTGATCGCGCGGACTCGCGCCGCGGTCGAATATGGCGAGGTCGCGCGGCATCTGGCGGTCGGTCTCAAATATGGCCGTAAGATCGCGCTCGCCAAGGCGATGGTGCGTTACATGGCGCCTTTGCTCGATTGCATGGCGGCCGATGCCCTGCTCGTCCCAGTGCCGCTCCACCGGCGATGGGTGGCTTCAACCAGTCCCTTCTCGTCGCCCGCGAGCTAGGAAGGCTGAAAGGCCTTGAGATTGCCCCGCGGCTGATCCGTCGCAAGCGGGCGACGCCTCCGCTTGAGGGAATGAGATTCTCGCAGCGTCGCCGAACCGTCGCCGGTGCGTTCGAGTCGCGGCCCGAGGCAGCGGGGCGGTCGATCGTCTTGATCGATGATGTCCTGACAACCGGAAGTACCGCGGAAGCGTGCGCGCGTTGCCTCTAGCGGGCCGGCGCGACCCGGATCGAGCTGATGTGCTGGTCGCGCGTCGTGCGCAACCCTATATTCAATCGCTAAACCCCCTAGCCAAATAAGGAGTCATGCGTGGCAAAAGTGGAAATCTATCTAAAGTCGACCTGCCCTTACTGCATGCGCGCCGCGCAATTGCTCGATTCGAAGGGGATCGCGCATGACGCTTACAACGTCGATATGGGCGGACCGAAGAAGGCCGAGATGGTCAAGCGCGCCAGTGGGCGAACCACGGTCCCGCAGATCTTCATCGGCGGGCGTCATATCGGTGGCTGCGATGATCTCATGGCACTCGACCGCCAGGGCAAGCTCGACGAGATGCTGGCGGCCTGATGGCGCGCATAGCTCTTTATCAGGCGCGGACCGGGATCGATCCCGCAGTCAATGCCCGCGCGCTGGTGGAGTCGATCGAGGCTGCGGCACACGGCGCGGCGGCGATGCTGTTCACGCCCGAGATGTCCGGCCTGCTCGATGCCAATCGGGAGCGAGCGAGTGGCAAGGTCGTTGCCGAGGAGCAGGACGCGACGCTCGCCGCGGTCCGTGAGGCAGCGGCCAGGCACGGGCTGTGGGTCAGCCTTGGCTCGCTGGCGGTGCAGGCGGGCGACGGGATGTTCGCCAATCGCGGGTTCGTGATCGACTCCTCCGGCGAGATTCGCGGACGCTACGACAAGATCCACCTGTTCGACGTCGACCTGCCCAACGGCGAACGCTGGCGCGAGTCGGCCGCCTATCGCCCTGGCGAAGCAGTGACGCTGGTCGAGGGCACGCCTGTCGGGAGCCTCGGGCTGACGATTTGCTACGATTTGCGCTTTCCCGCCCTGTTTGCCCGCCTCGCCGAAGCCGGAGCCGACACGATTATCGTCCCCGCTGCCTTCACCGTTCCGACCGGCAAGGCGCACTGGCACGTCTTGCTGCGCGCGCGGGCGATCGAGGCCGGGCTGTTCGTAGTCGCGGCCGCACAGGGCGGGCACCATGAGGATAATCGCAACACTTTCGGACATAGCCTCGTGGTCGATCCGTGGGGCGAGGTGTTGCTCGACATGGGTAACGGCGGCGAGCCGGAGCTCGGCTTTGCCGAGATCAACCTTGCCCGCATCGCCGAGGTCCGTAGCCGCGTTCCGGGACTGTCTCATCGCCGACCGATCCCGACCATTTGATTCGGCGCCCGCCTCACCGTATCGGAAGGCGCGTGGCTCCGTAGCTCAGGTGGATAGAGCGTCGGTTTCCTAAACCGTAGGTCGTGGGTTCGAGTCCCTCCGGGGCCACCAGTTTTCGCCAAGATGAAGGACTTGTCCGGCATGAGCGCTTCCCCCGATGACGGTGACCTAGTCGAGCCAACGCCCAAGATTCTGGTTCCTGAAGAAGTCGCCGACGCGGTGCGCACACTGATCCGCTGGGCCGGTGACGATCCGTCGCGCGAGGGCCTGCTCGACACGCCCGCTCGAGTCGCGCGCGCCTGGAAGGAATATGCGCGCGGTTATGAGGAAGACCCGGGTGATCACCTCTCGCGCACCTTCAAGGAAGTGGGCGGCTATGACGAGATCGTCCTGTTGAAGAATGTGCCTTTCCAGTCGCATTGTGAGCACCACATGGCGCCGATCATGGGCAAGGCGGCGATCGCATATCTGCCGAGGGACCGGGTCGTTGGTATCTCTAAGCTGGCGCGCGTGCTCCATGGCTTCGCGCGCCGGCTTCAGGTTCAGGAACGGCTGACCGCCGAAGTCGCCGACAGCATCTGGAATCACCTTCATCCGCATGGTGTCGCGGTCGTGATCGAAGCCAGCCACGGCTGCATGACCTCGCGCGGAGTCAACACGCCGGGCGTGATGATGACCACGAGCCGGATGATGGGGGTATTTCGAGACGACGATCGCTCGCGCCGCGAGGTGCTCGCGCTGATGGGGTACTAGAGCCGGATCGTTTGAGGTGGAGGCGCTTTGCGCCTCAGCCGATGACCTGAATCAGGCTCTCATCATAGTCCTAGGCGGGGTTGTCGGTTTCGCCGTAGCGCGACTTGATGAAGCGGCCTTGGGTTTCGAATGCCGCGACATCGCCACGCGCGAGGTTGTCGGCGACTTCGCTCAGCTTGGCACGGCCGGCGGCGAGCCCATCGACCAGCCGCTGCTCGAGGCTCACCCCTTCGCCGTCGACTTCGCCGCGATAGGCCGAAGGTACGTTGGCGTAGCGGTCGATCAGTCCGGGGAGGTGGAGCGACATCAGCCGACGCGCGTCCTGCGCGGCCGGGTCCAACGTCTCGACTCGCGTTAGCGTTTCCTTGAGCCGCGGCAGCATCGCGCTGATCTGGTCGAGCTCGGATTGTGCGGGCGCGGGGAGGGCGGAGCGGTTGCGATAAAGATAGCTGTCGAAGCGGTCGACCATCGGGCCGTTGGCGAGGTCGGGGGTCACGGCGGGCGGCGTAATGGCGTCGCGCACGGGCATCGCGATCAGCAGCGCGGCCAATCCTACCGCCAGCGCGATGGCGGCGAGGAAGCCGAACATCCCGATCGGAAACACCATCCCGACGATGATCGTCAGCACGCCGACCGCGACGATCGCCATGCCGACTCGCCCGGCGGTGCGACCGAGCCCAGCGTTGAGCCGTTGCCGTTCGCGTCGCTCTGCGTCTCGTGACGTACCGCCGCGCGCGTCGAGGGTCTCGGTGATGCGATCGAACCGCGCGATCGCCCGCTCAACCTTGTCCGTCGCCATCGCCTCAACGCGCCTCGATCGGGGTCAGCGGCGACGAACTAGTCTCAAGCCGGCCCTGGTTCACGCCTTCGGCCCGCCCAATATAGCCCTTCGATTTCTCGACCTCGCTGCCGAGCGTGTCGACGGTCTGCTTCATGTTTGCGAGCGCCTGGAGCTTGAACGCGTCGATCTGGTCCATCGTTTCGTAGATGTTCTGGAACGCCCGCTGGAGCGTCTCGAGCGGAATGGTTGAGGACGCCGCCTGGCTATGGATCGCGGCGGTTTGGGTGCGCAGGAGTTCGCCGGTCGAGTCGATCATGTTAGCAGTGGTGGTATTGAGCGCGGTCACCTGCTCGAGCACCAGCCGCTGGTTGGTCATTGCCTGCGCCACCGTCACCGCGGTTCGCAGCGCCGACACGGTCGTCGTCGAGGCGCGGTCAACGCCTTTGACGAGCTCGACATTATTCTTCTTCACCAGGTCGAGCGCGAGATAGCCCTGCACGCTGACCGCCATCTGGGTGAGCAGATCGGTCGTCCGCTGGCGGGTGTAGAATAGCGCGGTCTCGCGCATCGCCTTTGACTTGGCGGGTTCGATTGCGTCGAGCTCGTTGCCCTTGTCCTCGAGCTGGCGGTCGAGGCTTTTCGAGATGTGGATCATTTGCTCGAGCCGGTGCATCGTCTTCCATAGGCTCGCGCGCTCAGTGTCGATCGCGGCATTGTCCATCAGCAATTCGTCCTTGCCGCTGCCGAGCCGGGCGAGGATCGCGCTGATATGGGTCTGCGAGCTGCGATATTTGTCGAAATAATTATTGATGCGATTGCCGAATGGAATGATGCCGAGAAACTTGCGGCCGGTCATCATCTTGCCGTTGGCCTTGGGATCGAGCGCCTCGACCGTGCGGCGTAGTTCGGTCAGATCGGATCCGATCCCGGTCTCGCTGTCGATCGCCTTGACCGGGCGGTCGAGGAAACGGTTCGACGCGCCGGCGGCGTCGGCGATTTCCTTGCGGCCCATCGCGGTTAGCTGATCGACCTTTTTTCCGAACTCGGGAGAATTGCAGTCGAGCGCGGCAAGTTCCTCGACATATTTTGCGACCTTGGCGTCCAGCTCGCTCGTTTCCTCGGCCTTCAGCGGCACCAGCCCTGCGGCGTCGCTCATCGCGAGCGGCTGCAACGCCTCGGGTGGATCGAGCTTAAGCTTGGTGGCGGTCGCCGTTGCGGTCGGATCGCTGGCCATTCGGGAGTCCCTTTATTGATCGTTCGCGGAAGAAGTGGACGGCCCACCGCCCCGCCGCAAGAGCTTCTCGCTGTATTATACGTGTAAGACGCTGTCCCGCAAGGGGAAGCGTGCATCGTGGTGAGCCGACCGTTAACCAGTGGCGGCAACGCTTCACACCTTGTCTTGGCTATTCCCCTCCCAGAACGGACCGCCTCCGGGGGACTCTGATGTTAAAGTTCTTGCGCAAACTACTTGGCAACCGGCGCGGCAACGCCTTGCTGATTGTTGCCGGTGCAATGCCAATGATCGTTGGCTGCGCGGGTCTCGCTAACGACACGATCCAATGGTCGTTGTAGAAGCGGCAGTTGCAGCGCGCCGCAGATTCGGCGGCGATCGCAGACGTTTATGACCGAGTTAATGCCTCGGGACCATATTCGACCGTGCCCGCGACCGTTGCTCATGACCTGACGCTCAACCAGCACACCTGGATGACAAACAAGAGCGGCTACCCGCTCATCATCTATCCGTCCAACTCGGGCGTGATGCAAAATCAAGTCAAGGTCTCACTTGCCGTGCAGCAGTCGCTGCCGTTCAGCTCGTTGTTCATGACAGCAGCCCCGACCATCGTCGCCAATTCCACCGCGGCCGGTATCCCGAGCGGCAAATATTGCGTGGTTGCCCTTGAAACACCCGCCAGCAAAAGCGGCATCACCATCGGCGGCAATTCCAAAATCGACATGAATTGCGGGATGATCAGTAACTCCCTCGCCACGAACTCTGCGCTGTCTAACGGAAACTCGTCGAGTGTGCATGCGACCGTGATTGCGACGGTCGGTGGCGTTCAGGCTTCCAACAGCTGGTCGGTCGATCAATATAATCCTTATTCGCCGCCGTTGGTTGATACCTGTGCCAGTTTGCCTATGCCGACACCAAATGGGTGCACCGCCTTCCCCAATACGCGAAATCTCGATTTCTCGAACGCGGTGACCTACCCGGGGCACGTGAGCGGCCAAACAGTCTGTTTCAACAGCGACATGCAGATTCAAGGCAATGTCGTGCTAGGACCGGCGACCTACGTCTTCGATGCCGCGAGCATCAAGATGACCAGTAGCGGCGCGAGTCTCAGCTGCAATGGCTGCACCATCATCCTTACCAGTAGCACGGCTGCAACTAACCCCGGCTCAATCGGCACGGTCAGTATTTCGGGCAGTCGACTGAATCTTACGGCGCTGACTTCGGGCACCTATAATGGCATGGCCCTGTATCAAGACCGTCGCGCGCAGGATGCTGCCAACAATATCATTAACGGCAATTCCGGCTCGCTCGTCACCGGAACCCTGTACTTCCCGAGCCAGGAGCTGACCTTTAACGGCGGCGGCAACACGGCAGCGATTTGCACGCAGTTCGTGACGCGCCGCATTATCTTTAATGGCAACGGCACGACCACGAACAAGTCTATCAAGGGAAGCGCCTGCCCCTATAATGATGGGATCGGCGGCGGTCTTTTGGTGAGGCTCGTCGCATGATGCGCTCGAGGTCATCTGGACTTTCGCGGGATAAGCGCGGTGCCGTCATCATCGAGTTGGCGATCGTTGCGCCGGTGCTCGCGTTGATGGCGATCGGCGTCATCGACCTGAGCAACGCCGATAGTCGCAAGCTGGCACTCGAGCAGGATGCCCAGCGTGCGATCGAGAAGATCATGCAGACTACCGCCGATATTAACGTTCAAGCGAGGCTGACGAATGAGGCTTTGTGCCCGGTCAACGGTACAAATACCGATGCAACCTGCAAGACTTTTTCGATCACGGCGAGCAATGTCACTGTCTCGCATCGGCTCGAATGCACCGATTCCGCGGGCACAACGACGTCCCGGACGAGTGCCGATGCAATCACGTTCGATAGCTACCTCTAGTTCGCCAAGCGATACGAAGCACGGGCGCTACATCCAGATCGCGCTGACCGACAATTACCAGGCGATGTTTCCGGTTAATTTTTACGGGTTCACCTCGGGAGGTTACCCGATCACGGCAACAGCTGGCATGAGGACAAAATGAGGAACACCCGCCACATCATTCGGGACGAGACGGGGGTCGCTGTGATCGAGACGGCGTTTGCGCTGCCGATTCTGATCGTGATGATCTGGATGTTCGTACAGCTCGCCGAAAGCTATCGCGCACTTGCCGGTATGCAGCAAGGACTCGGCGAGGGCGCGCGCTACGCGACGCTATGCGGCACGCCAACCGCCGCAGCGGGCTGCAGCAGGCCGACGTCGGACAGTATTAAGCAGAAAATCAACGACAGCGTCTATGGTATCGGGCCGGGCACATTCACGGTTTCCGATCCTGCCTTGGGAACATCGG
>JANMWM010000145.1:0-6884 GCA_031394005.1 Sphingomonas sp. | reverse complement strand
CGAGGAGTTTGACGAGGTCGAAGACGAGGACATTGTCGAGCAAGAAGCCGCCGAGGAGCGCGGCGACCGTGGTCGCGAGCGCGGGCCGCGCGAGGAGAGCGAAGGCGGCGAGGAAGGCGATGGCAGAAGCCGCCGCCGCCGCCGCCGCCGTGGCGGGCGCGGTCGCACTCGTCGGGAGGAAGGCGAAGGCTTCGAGCAGGGTGCTGAGGGCGAGTCGCTTGCCGCTGAAACAGGCGATGCCGAGCCGTCGGATGAGACGCAGCCCGAGGACGCCGAACGTCAGCCCGAGCTGGCCGAGGGCGACGACGCCCCGCGCCGCTCGCGCCGGGGACGCCGAGGCGGCAGCCGTCGCCGCGAGCGTGGTGAGGGCGAGGGCGGTAGCCAGGGTGAGATCGCACCCGAGTCCGCGCCGATGATCGAACCCGTCCCGTCGCAAGATCCGGCCCCGGCCGATGCGACCGTCGAACCGGTTGCCGAGAAAGCGCCCAAGACCCGTCGCCGTCCGCGTGCTCGCAAGGACGCAGTCGCCGAGGTCGCGGCGACAGCACCGGCAGTGGAAGCTTCTGGGCCTGAGGCGGCTGCCGAAACCGATGCTCCGGTCGCCGAGGAAGAGCCCAAGCCCAAGCGCCGCTCGCGCGCGAAGACAGCCCCGGTGGTTGATCTCGCCGAACCAGCCGCCGCGCCGGCTCCCAAGCCTGCCAGGATCACGAAGCCTGCAGCGGAACCAGTCAACGACGCAGCAGCTGAGTCTCCCGCCACCGACGAGCCGCTTCGCAGCGGCTGGTGGTCGCGGACCTTTGGCTAAGTCATGAACGACAATGGAAAGGGCGGTGCCAGGTATCAGCCTAGCGCCGCCTTTTTCATGGGCGGTTCATCGCACGAATGGGACAGCGCGGCATGACCAGCCTTCTCCTGCGCCGTGCGCGCACGACCCTCCTTGGCCTCACCCTAGCGATCACCGCTGCCCAGCCGGTAATGGCGCAGTCGGTGCTTCGCGACAGCGAGACCGAGGCGCTGTTCAAGGATATCTCGAAGCCGCTGATCGAGGCCGCCAAGCTCGACCCGAAGTCGGTCAGCATCGTCCTGCTCAACGATTCCGAGATCAACGCCTTCGTCGCGACCGGGCAAACGGTTTATATCCAGTCGGGACTGCTCGCCGCAGCGGACAATGTGAACCAGCTCCAGGGGGTCATCGCCCACGAGCTCGGCCACGTCGCGGGCGGCCACTCGATCCGCATCTACGAGGGTGAGGCGGTCGCGACCAAGATCAGCTTACTGTCACTTCTGCTTGGCGCGGCGGCACTGGCGGCGGGCGCCGGCGAGGCCGGAATGGGGATCATTGCGGCGGGCCAGCAGGCCGCGCAGGGGAAATTTTTCTCGTTCAGCCGCGCCCAGGAAAGCAGTGCCGACCTGGCCGGCGCGCATTATCTCACAACGGCCGGGATCAGCGGCAAGGGCACGCTGGAATTCTTCCAGAAATTGCAGAACCAAGAGTATCGCCTGGCGATCGCCCGGACCGACGATTATGCCAGCACGCATCCGCTCAACAGCGACCGGATCCAGGCGCTCGAACAGATCTACAAGCATGATCCAGCATGGAACAAGCCGGTCGATCCGCTGCTCGAGGCGCGGTTCGAACGGGTCAAGGCCAAGCTGCTCGGCTATGTCGACCCGAAGCGCGCGACGATCATTTATCCCGAGAGCAACCAGACCATCCCGGCGCATTATGCGCGGGCTTATGCCTATCACCTTGGCGCCTACCCCGATAAGGCGGCGCAGGAGGCCGACACACTGCTCAGGCTGGCCCCGAACGACCCCTATTTCCTCGAGCTCAAGGGACAGATTCTGCTCGAGGGCGGCAAGCCGCGCGAGGCGCTCGCCCCGCTTCGCCTCGCTGTGGCCCGCGCCCCCGACAAGCCGATGATCGCGGCGCTGCTCGGCCACGCGCTGGTCGCGACCGAAGACGGGAGCCAGTTCGCCGAGGCCAAGCAGGTCCTTCGCGCCGCCATCGCACGTGACAATGACAATCCCGACGCCTGGTACCAGCTTGGTATCGTCTACGACCATGACGGCGATACTCCGCGCGCCGCGCTGGCGACGGCCGAACGCAACAATCTCGAAGGCGAGAACAAGCTCGCGCTCGCCAGCGCGAAGATGGCGATGAACGGGCTCAAGCCCGGCACTCCCGACTATCTTCGCGCGCAGGACATCGCCCTGGTCAGCGAAACCGCGCTAAAGAAAGACAAGAAGAAAAAGAAATGAGCGAACAACGGGGGATTTGGGGTCCGGCGATCGCCGGGGGTGTCGTCGGCGCGCTGCTGACCGGAGCGTTAGGTTTGGCGGTGGTGCCGCGGCTGGTCGGACCGAAAGCGGTGCGCGAGGCGCTGATCGCCGATCCGTCGGTGCTGGTAGACGCGAGTAATGCACTTCGCGATCGGCAATATGCGCCGGTCATCGCCGCTAATCGGATAGCGCTCGAAACCCCGTTCGCCTCATCGTGGAAAGGCGCGGCCAAGCCCGACGTCACGCTGGTCGAGTTCTACGATTATGCCTGTAGCTATTGCCGCAAGAGCATCCCCGACATCGAGCGACTGATCGCCGAGGACAAGGGTTTGCGGGTCGTGTTCCGCGAGTTGCCGATCCTTGGCCCGAACAGCGTCGCGGCGGCGCAGGTCGCGCTCGCGGCGTCGAAGGCGGGCAGGTTCGCGACCTATCACGACGCGCTTTACGCGGAGGGCTCGCCGACCCCCGAGACGATCGCCGCTGTCGCCGGCAGGCTCGGTATCCCCGGCACGCCGCAGGACGTCCCCGAATATGAGGCCGAGCTGAAACGTAATTTCCAGCTCGCCGGGCAACTTGGCGCAACGGGAACGCCGCTGTTCGTGATCGGCGAACGGGTGATCAACTCGGCCGTGGGTTACGCCGCGCTTAAGAAGGCCGTCGACGACGCCCGCGCTGCAAAAGGCTAAACCTTGCTATGCCCTGTGGGGCGTGCGACCCGGTGCATCATGAGCAGCGACCCCCCGCTGATGACTCCCCGACCGGGTTGAGGTCGTTCCTCCGCTCGCTCGGGCCCGGGCTAACTACCGGCGCCGCCGACGATGATCCGAGCGGGATCGGGACTCACAGCCAGATCGGCGCCGAGTTCGGCTATGGCGTCGCGTGGACGTTCGTCCTCAGCTTCCCGTTGATGGTCGTGATCCAGGAAATCGCCGCCGAGATCGGGCGGGTCACCGGGGCGGGCATCGCGCGCAACCTGAGCCGCCATTTTCCGCGCGCCGTGCTGTGGTCGATTGTCTCGCTGCGGCTTATTGCCAACGTCGTCAATTTCGGCGCGGATCTGAGCGCGATGGGCGCAGCGCTGGCGCTGCTCGCGGGCGGCTTCCCCGGCGCTGTTCACGCTCGGCTTCGGGATCGTCTGCATCGTCCTTAAAGTGGCGCTGAGCTACCCGCGCTACACTTCGATCCTCAAATGGACGACGCTGACCCTGCTCACCTATGTCGCGGTGGTATGGTCGCCAAGGTGTCGTTGGAGCATGCGCTGCGTTCGCTGGTCGTGCCCGAGCTTCAATTCAATGCCGCCTCTATGCGACCAAGTCCGTCGCGATCCTTGGCACGACGATCAGCCCGTATTTGTTCTTCTGGCAGGCGGGGTAGGAGATCGAGGAGCAGCACCGTCGCCACGTCAAGCCGCTGTGCCTAACCCCAACCAGTGCCGGCCCGGAGCTCAAACACATCCGCATCGACACGCTGGTCCGGATGGCGTTCAGCATTTTGGTCTCGCTGGCGATCGTGTTCGCGACGGCGGCGACACTTCACGCCAGCGGGGTGCGCGACATCACGACTTCGTCGCAGGCGGCCGAGGTATTGCGCCCGATCGCCGGGCAGTTCGCCTTCGCCATGTTCGCCGCCGGGATCATCGGCACCGGCTTGCTCGCTGTGCTAGCGCTGGCTGGGTCGGCCGCCTATGCGGTGACCGAGATGGCGGCTATAGCGGGCAGCCTCGACGCCAAGCCGCTCGACGCGCGGTTGTTCTATTCCACGATCGCGGTAACGACGCTGGCGGGAGCGTCGCTGAGCGAGGTCGGAATCGATCCGGCGCGCGCGCTTTATTGGGCGGCGGTGGTTAACGGCATTCTGGCCGGCCCGCTGATGATGGTGGTGATGCTGATCGTCCGCAACCCCAGGGCAATGGGCCGACTGGTCGTCTCTCGCCGGCAGATGCTGCTCGGCTGGGCTGCGACTGCGGTGATGATCGCGGCGTCAGCGTTATTCCTCGGCTTCGTCGTCACCGGCACCGCCTGAGCCGGCTGCCGCGCGGCCCTTGAAGCCCTGCGCAACGACATACCATTCGGAGGAACCCTTGCGGCTGGCGGGGGGCTTGGCGTGCTTGACGGCGCTAAAGTGTCGCTTCAGTTCGGCGACCAGCGCGTTGTCGGCACCGCCGGCAAGCACCTTGGCGACAAAGGCGCCGCCCGGCCGGAGTACCTCGACCGCGAAGTCGAGCGCGGCTTCGACCAGCCCCATGGTACGCAGATGGTCAGTTTGCGGGTGGCCGACGGTGTTAGCCGCCATGTCCGACAGGACGAGGTCGGCCTCCCCCTCGAGCGCCTCCCGCAGAGTTTCGGGCGCCGCCTCGTTCATAAAATCCATCTCGAGGATGATAACATCATCGATCGGGTCGGTCGGGAGCAGATCGATCCCGACGACGCGTGCGCGGGGCACGCGGCGGCGGACGACTTGCGCCCATCCGCCCGGCGCGATGCCGAGGTCGATGACCCGCTCGACGCCCTTAAGAAAGCCGAACCGCTCGTCAAGTTCGGTCAGCTTGTAGGCGGCGCGGCTGCGGAAGCCATCGGCCTGCGCCCGCCGGACGTAGGGGTCGTTAAGCTGGCGCTGGAGCCAGCGGATCGAGCTGGTCTTGCGGCCCTTGGCAGTCTTGACGCGCTGGCGTGGCCCCTGCCCTGCTCTGCTCACAGGACGTAACCGTCGCGCGCCATCAGTGCGCGCAAGATGCCTTCGCGGATGCCGCGGTCGGCGATGCCGAGCCGCTCGGCCGGCCAGATGTCAAGGATCGCATCGAGAATCGCGCAGCCGGCGACGACCATGTCGGCCCGCTCAGGGCCGATGCACGGCAGCGCCGACCGTTCGGCCAAGTCCATATGCGCGATCATCGCGTTGATCTCGCGCATCGATTCGATCGGCACCTGCAACCCGTCGACCGCGCGCCGGTCATAGCTCGGCAGTGCGAGGTGAACGCTGGCCAGCGTCGTTACGGTCCCGCTGGTACCCAGCAGGCGAATTTCCTGAGGGTCCTTCGGCAGCATCTCGATGAAGCGCGCGAAGCTGCGGAACACGCGCTGGCGCATCCGCTCGTAGGCAGCGACGCGGTCCTTGCCCTCGATCGCCTCGCGCCCCTCAGTCTCGGTCAGCGACACCACCCCCCAGGGCGCGCTCCACCACGCGCGAATGCGGGGCGCGGCGGCGCCTGGCTCGACCAGAATGAGCTCGGTCGAACCGCCGCCGATATCGAAAATCAGCGCCGGTCCGTCGCCGGGCTCGAGCAGTTTGTGACAGCCCAGCACCGCGAGCCGCGCTTCCTCCTGCGGCGGGATGATCTCGAGCGCGAGGCCGGTCTCGACGCGCACCCGTTCGATAAACTCCGCTCCATTTTCCGCGCGCCGGCAGGCCTCGGTCGCGACCGATCGAGACAGCGAGACGTGGCGGCGGCGAAGCTTTTCCGCGCAGATCGCCAGCGCGGCGACGGCGCGGTCCATCGCCGGTTGAGAAAGACGCCCGGTTTGGCCGAGCCCCTCGCCCAGTCGGACTACGCGCGAAAAGGCGTCGAGAACGGTAAAAGTGCCATCGTCAGGTCGCGCGATCAGCAGCCGGCAATTGTTGGTGCCAAGATCTACCGCGCCATAAGTGTGTCGGTTCGCGCCCTGGGGAGGCAGCGGAACCCCGGCGCCACGCGGCGCGGGGACAGTGGCGGCAAGCAGCGCCATGACGTCGCGACCAATCTACTCTGCACCGCGAGACATACCCGCGGCTGACCTGCCGTCGGTTTAGTCCGGATTGAGCCCATTTTGCAACGGTCCACGCCGGACCGGCGGCGTTGACACGGCCGTGCCCCCTACCCTATTTGCCGGCTCCCGGCACTGCCCTGTCGTCTAATGGTAAGACTACGGACTCTGACTCCGTTAATCGAGGTTCGAATCCTCGCGGGGCATCCATGTTTTGATAGTGTATTTAATAGCTTACCGCATTAGCGGCGAAATGGCCCGTTCCACATTTGTTGGGGTTAATTTCTACAGAAGTCTGCGAATTTCTGTTAATTCCCGTCGGTTTCCGGCGCTTCCCTGCAACAAAAATGCGACACGGCTCAGGAAGTGGTGAAAAGATGATCTTCGCTGTTCGTTGAGGCGTCCAAGCGCTCACGTTCCGCTCTTGGCCGCAGTTTTCCCCGAATTGAGCGCCCAAACCGGAACTCAATATCGGGCGAAAGCTGGAACACGTTCCTCTCTCATCAGGAGCCAACGGCGCCAGCCCTGACCTTATGTTTGACAATGCACGCATTGGCCCCACCGACTGCCGAGAGTAGTTCAGTCGCCGTGAAACGATGGTGGGGCCGCCGGATAAGCTAAACTAAGACTCAGCGACAAGCTGGACAAGGATCGTCGTCTCCGCCTGGCATGGCTATGTGCAGGGTAAGGCGCTCGAGATCACATCCGGGATCGCATTGGGGTACAGGCCGGGCACCCCATTGTTGCCCGTCCGATGGGTCCTGGTCCGCGACCCCGACGCAAAGCGCGAGCCGCAAGCCTTCTTCAGTACCGATATCACCCTCGAACCCGCCGACATCATCGCGCTGTACGTCCGCCGAT
>JANMWM010000138.1:0-1703 GCA_031394005.1 Sphingomonas sp. | reverse complement strand
CCCGCCCTTGGCCCCGCCTTCTGGCTACGTCCCTTCCAGTCCCTCGACTAAACCGCCATGAAGGTGTCGCCGCCGATATTCACGGCCCCCCCCGACCAAGGACCCGCGACTTCCGCCCCGCCCCCAATCCCCCGCTCGATGCCCGCCCGTGGCGCATCGCGGTCACCGACCTCGACCGGCTCCAGGCCGATCCCTTCGCTTTCTATGCCAAGGCTATACTCCGCCTGCGCGCGCTCGACCCGCTCGACGCCGACCACAGCGCCGCGTGGAAGGGCACCGCGGTCCACCGCATCCTCGAGGAGTGGCAGAAGCAAGATGATTGCGACCCCGCGACCCTTATCGGCCGCGCCCGCGCGCTCATCGCCGGCGACGCGATCCATCCAATGCTTCGCGCGCTCTGGCAGCCGCGCCTGCTCGAAGCGATCAAGTGGATCGCGGACCTTGAAGCCAATCACCAGTCCGAAGGCCGCCGCCCGAAAGCCGCTGAAGCCAAGGGCGAAACTGAACTCGCCGGGGTGAAATTGTTCGGCAAGGCTGACCGCATCGACCTGCTCCCCGACGGCGGCCTCGCCATCATCGACTACAAGACCGGCAAGGCCCCGCCCAAGAAAGCCGTCGACGCTGGTTTCGCGCTCCAGCTCGGCCTGCTTGGCCTCATCGCGCGGGCAGGGGGCTTCGAAGGCGTCACCGGCACCCCCGAGCTCCACGAATATTGGTCGCTGGCGAAAGACAAGGACAGTTTCGGCAAACTCACGCGCCCCGACAAGGAACTCGGCGCGCCCGACTTCCTCGACCGCGCTCAAAGCCAGTTCGCCGCCGCCGCTACCAAATGGCTGACGGGCGACGAGCCCTTCACCGCCAAACTAAACCCCGCCTACGCCCCTTACGAGGACTACGACCAGCTAATGCGCCTCGAGGAGTGGTACGGGCGCGATTGAGGTGCGTTGGACCCGAAACATCCGGCCCGCGCGTTGGAATACTAAGATCAGCTGGCGGAATTAACGTGATGAGCGACAAAGCGCCCAAGAATCAGGAGCAGAAAGCCGCCGAGGCCGAGGTCGAGGACTTCAAGGAAGACCTCAACCCGTTCGTCGTCGCCGCCGATACCACCCGGATGCCGATGGTTTTCACCGACGCCAAGGTACGCGGCAACCCGATCATCTTCGCCAACGACAGCTTCCTCAAATTGACCTGCTACGACCGCGACGAGGTGTTCGCGCAAAGCTTCAACTTCCTGCTCGCCTTTTGCGACGACGAAAAGGCGATCCGTCAGATCGAAAAAGCCTTTGTCGAGGAAACTGACGACACCCTCAAGATCCATTATGCGCGAGAGAACGGAAGCGAATTCTGGGCTGATGTTTTTATCAATTCGGTCAAGGACGAGGAGGGCTCTGTCGTGCAGCATTTCGTGTCGCTGGTGGACTCGACGAGATACCACAGGGCGCAGCAGCAAGCGGCGCTGCTGATCGACGAACTCAATCGCCGCGCTGTCACGGTCGCACGACTTGCTGGGGCGCGAGAAATGGGATGGCGCCGGTCTGGCCGACCTCGCCCGCGAGGCTCTCGCGCCGTTCAGCGTATCCGCGGGTCAAGCCGAACGGATCACTATCTCGGGTGAAAACATCCGGCTGTCGCCCAAGGCGGCGCTGGCGTTGGGGATCGCGTTTCACGAACTGGCGACCAACGCGCTCAAATATGGCGCA
>JANMWM010000119.1:0-12144 GCA_031394005.1 Sphingomonas sp. | reverse complement strand
GGCAGTGGCGAGCGCGGCGAGGATGATCGCCTCGGCGGCGCGATCGCACACTGTGACCGGAGAGGCGTCGGCCTTGATCTCGACCTCAAATCCCGCCGCGACGAGCTTGAGAATTTCCGCCCCCGCGTCGCGCGCCGCGACGATCAGCGCTTCGAGCAGCGCGGCCTCGTCGAGCGTTTTTGTGGGGGCGGCCATGCTGTCCAACCGGCCCGCCCTATCGCGGCGCCATCCGAATGCCCCCGTCGAGGCGGATGCTCTCGGCGTTGAGGTACGGCGTCTCGGCGATGAAACAGGCGAGCTTGGCATATTCATCGGCGTGGCCGAGCCGCTTCGGGAAAGGCACTTGCGCGCCGAGCGCGTCCTGGACCTGGGGCGGCATCATCGCCACCATCGGCGTCTTGAACACGCCGGGCAGGATGGTGTTGACGCGAATTCCGTCGTTCATCAGGTCGCGCGCGATCGGCAGTGCCATCGCGAGCACGCCGCCCTTCGACGCGGAGTAGGCCGCCTGACCGATTTGTCCGTCCTCGGCGGCGACCGAGGCGGTGTTGATGATGCACCCGCGCTCGCCGTCCTCCATCGGCTCGAGACCGACCATCCCGTAGGCCGAGAAGGCAATGCAGCGGAACGAGCCCACCAGGTTGATCGCGATCGCGAGTTCGAACTGGTGCATCGGATAGCGTTTGGGCTCCTTGGTTTGCTTGTCGCGGCCGACGGTCTTGACCGCGTTGGCGACCCCCGCGCAATTGACGAGGATGCGTTCTTGGCCGTGCGCCGCGCGCGCCTTGTCGAAAGCCGCGCCGACCTTCTCGTCGCTGGTCACGTCGACTTCGCAGAAGATGCCGCCGATCTCGCCCGCGACCTTTGTCCCGCGCTCGACGTCACGGTCGAAGATGGCGACCTTGGCGCCCTTGGCGGCGAGCGCGCGCGCAGTTGCTTCACCCAGCCCTGAGGCGCCGCCGGTGACGACTGCCGAAACTTCATATATCTTCATGGTCTTGATCCCTATCCTGTGAGCCGCGATTGGCTTCCATCTGGCGAACGAGCCCGCGGCTGTCGAGGCCCGCGACGCAACTCCCAAACTCGTTATCCGTCAATAATTTCGCCAGCGGGTTTTTAGCCGGCGAGGCTATTCAGGAAGCCAGCGCATGACGATCAATTTCAAATCCGCCATCACGGCGGCGATTATCGCCGGAATCGTGTTCGTGATGCTCGAGATAGTGCTGGCCGCGACTGTCGGCGGGGGCAGTGCATAGGGTCCGCCGAAAATGATTGCCGCCATCGCTATGGGCAACGGAGTGCTTCCCCCTCCAGCTACCTTTGATATCACAATCCTCATGGTCGCCCTGACCATCCACTTCGTTGTCGCAATCATTCTGGCCATCGTCTTCGCGCTGATCGCCGACGCGGCGCGCTGGTCGCTGATGACTAGTGCGATTGCGGGTCTGGAGTTCGGGTTCCTGATCTATTTCGTCAATTTCTATGGAATGACGACGATCTATCCGTGGTTTGCAATAGCGCGCGGAATGATCGTGATCTTCGCCCGCGCGATGTTCGGCCTCGTTCTCGGCTTCGTTTATCGTTCGATGACGCCGCTGGTGCTTGATACGGCGGTCTGACGCCGAGCCGCCTGACTTCATACGACGGAATTGAACCGAGAGGCGCGGCGTTCTATGTCGCGTTGCAGCATTCACACCTCCCGGAGAATTCGTCATGGCCACCGACCCGATCGTCATCCTATCGACCGCGCGCACGCCGATGGGGGCGATGCAGGGCTGCCTCGCCGACGCTACCGCGACCGACCTCGGCGCCACCGCGGTCCGCGCCGCGGTCGAGCGCGCCGGGATCGACGGCGCCAAGGTCGACCGCATCTACATGGGCTGCGTGCTCCCCGCCGGGCTCGGCCAGGCTCCCGCGCGGCAGGCGGCGATCAAGGCGGGGCTGCCCAAGTCGGTCCAGGCGACGACGGTCAACAAGGTTTGTGGGTCGGGCATGCAGACGGTGATCATGGGCGCCGAGGCGCTGATGGCGGGCAACGCCGACCTGATCGTCGCGGGCGGGATGGAGTCGATGACCAACGCGCCGTACCTGCTTAAGAAGCACCGCTCCGGCGCGCGCATCGGGCATGACACTGCCTATGATCATATGTTCCTCGACGGGCTCGAGGATGCCTATGAGGAAGGCCGGGCGATGGGCAGCTTCGCGCAGTGCACCGCTGACGAATATCAGCTCACCCGCGAGAATATGGACGAGTTCACGCTCGCCTCGCTGACCCGCGCCAAGTCGGCGATCGAAAGCGGGGCGTTCAAGGACGAGATCGTCGCGGTGACGATCAAGGGCCGCAAGGGCGACGTCATCGTCGACACCGACGAAGCCCCGAGCCGCGCGAGGCCCGACAAGATTCCGACGCTGAAGCCCGCCTTCGCCAAGGACGGGACGATCACCGCGGCGACCTCCTCGTCGATCTCGGACGGCGCGGCAGCAGTGGTGCTGATGCGCGAGAGCGATGCGACCGAGCAGGGGCTCAAGCCCGTCGCGCGGATCGTCGCCACCGCCGCCCACGCCCGCGAACCGGCGCAGTTTACGATTGCTCCGGTCGGCGCGATCGAGAAATTGCTCAAGAAGGCCGGCTGGAGCGTCGCTGACGTCGAGCTGTGGGAAGTCAACGAGGCGTTCGCCTGCGTCGCGATGTTTGCAATGAAGGACCTCGGCATCCCCCACGACAAGATCAACGTCAACGGCGGCGCGACCGCGCTTGGCCATCCGATCGGCGCGAGCGGAACACGTATTTTGGTCACGCTGGTCAACGCTTTGAAGCACAAGGGCCTCAAGCGCGGCGTCGCGAGCCTGTGCATCGGCGGCGGCGAGGCGACGGCAGTGGCGGTGGAACTGATTTGAACCGGTCTTTTCCGGACGATATGCGCGCGTCGTAATCGGTGATATGCACGCCCCTCCAACAGGGAGGACGAACATGCGCGTTGCACTTTTGGCCATGACCGCACTGGCAATTGCCGGCTGCAGCAAGACCAGCACGACAACCACGAACACGGCCAACGATGTAGCGGTCGAAAATGTAACGACGGCCGGAAACATGGCCGCGAACATGACCAATGCCAGCGCCCCCGCGGCGGCACTGACGACGATCAACGAGACGACGTGGGAGTTCAAGCGAAACGGCAAGGACTTGCAGGAATCGGTCGATGCTGCCGGAAAGTACATTGCCAAGGCAGGCAAGGAGCATATCGACCATGGCACCGCCGTCATGAAGGGCGGCAAGGCCTGCTTCACCAGCCTGATGGACAAGCAGGGTGAGGTCTGCTGGTCCGACCCGATGATTGCGGTGGGCGGAACCGGCGAAACGGTCAGCGACAAGGGCGAGAAGCTGCCGGTCAAACGCGTCGCTTACATGGCGCTCTCAATGTAGCCAGCTTCGACTGCCGGTGCGCCAAAGCACCGGCAGTCGACTAGTCGACGCTCTCGCCGTCGCCGAGGCCCCAGATGTCGCCGATTCGGACATAGCCCTCGCGCTTGGCGATGGTCATTCGGCACCAGCCATCGTGGCATTTGGCGATTTTGCCGACCACTCCCGGTTCAGCCTTGTAGGCGACGTGGCTTGCGGGGTCGGGCTTGTTATGGAGATTACGCGGGGGACCGGGGCGAATCATCGCGCTGCGCTTATCGCGGAGCATCGTCACCAGCATCCAGCCCTGCTGGCCGTCAGGATCCTCTATCTTGCGCCATTGCGGGTAGGTCTGGACGACCCGGACCGGGAGGTCGCGATGCTGGTAAAGCCACAGGCCGGGATAGTTGCGTCCGGGGCCTGAGCGCATCATCGCCTCGCCGCTCGCGATCGAGGCCCAATAGGGAGGCTTCTTGTTCTCGGCCGAGGCCGCCGAGGCGACTGCGACCAATATCGCGCCAGCGATGAACCCGCGCATCATGCCCCCGTCAAAATTCGGTCGACCAGCTGCTTGACCGTCGGCACGAACCCGTTCGAGTAGAACGGATCGCTCTTGAAGCGAAACGCGGCATGTCCGGCGAACATCAGGTTCTGCTCGACCGGTCCGCCATGGGCGATGTCCTGCAATGTCTTCTGGATGCAGAAGCTGCGCGGATCGGCCAGCCGCCCGGTCGAATTTTTCTCATTATCCGCCCAACTCGAAAACGCGCACTGGCTGAGGCAGCCCATGCAGTCGGCCTGATCCTTACGGATGATCTTCTCGTCCTCGGGAGACACGAACACCAGCGTGTCGTCGGGGGTCTTCATCGCGTTAGTAAAGCCCGCGCCATACCATTCGCGCGCGTGCTGCAGGTCGCCTCGCGTCACCCAGTAGTTTTTCTTCGTGCCGATCCCAACGTCGAGCTGGAAAGCGTGATCGCCGACCTCGTGGGGAGTGTAAGCGATCTGTCTTTCGCTGCGTGCCTCGAGCCAGCGCAGGAACGGATTGCGCACCGCCGATGAGTAGAAACCCGTCGGCGAGAAGCGGTGAAGCAATATCTCCCCCTCCTCGAGATTCATCAGCCGCGCCTTCCAGTCGGGCGGGATCGGGCTTTCCTGCGTCAGTAGCGGGCGCGTGCCGAACTGAAAGACGATCTGGCCAAGCTCGGGATTGTCGATCCAGTTGTCCCACTCGTCGAGCCGCCAGACGCCACCGGCCATGACGATCGGCACGCTGTCGGGGATGCCGCCCTCGCGCATTGTCGCGCGAAGCTCCGCGACTCGCGGATAAGGGTCTTGGGGTTTGCGCGGATCCTCGGCGTTGCTCAGCCCGTTGTGCCCGCCCGCAAGCCAAGGATCCTCATAGACCACCGCGGCAAGCCATTGGGCCGCCTTAGAATAGGCCCGCTTCCACAGCGCCCGGAACGCCCGCGCCGACGAGATGATGGGGAGGTAATAGACCCCGTGCGCCGCCGCGATTTCGCTCAGCTTGTAGGGCATCCCCGCGCCGCAGGTGACCCCGGTGACTAGTCCCTTGGTGCGTCCGAGCACACCCTCGAGCACGCGCTGTGCACCTCCCATCTCCCACAGCACATTGATATTGATCGCGCCCTTGCCGCCAGCGATATCGTGCGCTTTTTCGACCTGCGCAACCGCGCCGTCGATGGCATATTGCACGAGTTCTTCGTGGCGCTCGCGGCGAGTCAGCGCCTTATAGATTTGCGGAATGATGCGTCCCTCGGGGTCATAGCTGTCGGCGTTTACCGCACTGACCGTGCCGATCCCGCCGGCCGCGGCCCACGCGCCCGACGAGGCATGGTTGGTGGCGCTGACGCCCTTGCCGCCTTCGACCAGCGGCCACACTTCGCGGCCGCCGTAAAGGATGGGCTTGAGGCCCTTGAACACGCGCATCTCCCACTATCGTCCGGCTTATATAATGGTTCGCGCGGATTTTGCCCGCAAAAAAGGGGCCGGACGCTTCCTCCCGGCCCCTTTTTCATGCGGATGTTTCGCGCTTAGCAGGTCGACTTGCCGACCTGGCGCCCAACCAGCGCCCCGATCGCGGCGCCGAGGATGGTGCCGGTGGTGCCGCTGTTCTGGTGATAGTAGCCGCTGCCACGGCCCAGCGAGCGGCCAAGCAGCGCGCCCGCACCGGCGCCGACGATCGTGCCGGTGGTACCGCTGCAGCGGTGGCGCGTGCCATAGCTGCGGCCATAATAGCCGTTGTTGTTATAGCCATTGTCATAGCTATAGGCCTGCTGCGGGTAACCGTTGTTGTAGCCATAGCCCTGCTGCTGTTCGTAGCCCTGGTTGTACCCCTGGCTGTAGCCATTGCCGTAATAGCCGTCGCGACGATGGGCGTCGGCGACAGCCGGGACTGCGACCATCGACAACGCCGACAAGGCGAGCATGGTTTTCTTGAACATCTTATGTCTCCTTCGACAAGACCGACGAGCGGCCGTTGAGGAAGGGTATGGGCCACGTCCGATGTCGCCACTCTGAACCCATCGTTCAGCGCGGGTAGTTTTTACTGGAGGGCGTAATCGAGCCCGATGTCGACCGCCGGTGCCGACTGGGTGATCCGCCCGACCGAGACATAATCGACCCCGCTCGCGGCGATCGCGCCGATCGTGTCGAGGTTGACCCCGCCCGATGCCTCGAGCTTCACCCGCCCGGCGACCAGCACCACCGCGTCGTGCAGCGTCTCGGCGGTCATATTGTCGAGCAGCAGCCGGTCGGCCCCGGCAGCGAGCGCCTCCTCGATCTGGTCGAGCCGGTCGACTTCGACCTGCACAGGAAGCCCGGTCGCCGCCGCCTTGGCGAGCCGCACGGCGTTACCGACCCCGCCAGCAACCGCGACATGATTGTCCTTGATTAGCAGCCCGTCGTCCATCCGCATCCGGTGGTTCTGAGCTCCGCCCATCCGCGCCGCATATTTATCAAGCAGGCGGAGCCCGGGAATGGTCTTGCGCGTGTCGAGCAGCTTCGCCTTCGCGTCCCCAATCGCTGCAACGTAGCGCGCGGTAAGCGTCGCGATCCCCGACAGATGCTGGAGGGTATTCAGCGCCGACCGCTCAGCGGCGAGCATGGCGCGGGCATTGCCCTCAAGCCGAAGCAGCACCGTTCCCGGCGGAACCCGCTCCCCATCCTTCACCGGCCGATCGATCCGAACTTCGCCATCGTGCGCGCGGAAGAAGGCGACCGCAATATCGAGCCCCGCGAGCGTGATCGGCTCGCGACAATTCATCGTTGCAGTGAAACGCGCGTCGGCAGCGATCGTCGCCCGGCTGGTGACATCGCCCCCAGAGCCAAGATCCTCGGCCAGCACTCGCCGAACGAACTCGCCCAGGTCGAACGTGTCGAGCGTATCGGCCATTATTATTCCTTCGTTGCTGCCTTCCCCATGGCTGGCGACTCGGGCGCACGCAAGACCATCGGCGATGGTGCATCAGCGGGATCGGCCGGAGCCTCGACCGGCTCGTCGCCAAGCTGCCAATGATCGCCGATGCGGCGGAAGCGTGCGCTGTCGGCACGCTCGAAATGATCGTTCGCCCAGCTTTCGACCGTGACGGTCACCCCGCTCCCATCAACCCCCAGCATGTTGAAACTCTGGTGCTCGCCCCGCACCCGGTTCGATGTCGCGGTGCCCGCCTGGATGACCAGCGCTCGGCCTGATCCCTTGACCAGCTCGCTCGCCTCGTTCGACGCACGGTGGTTGTGCCCGGCGAGCAGCACGTCAATCCCCGCTTCGGCGATCGCCGCAAGCGCGTCCTGCTGATGATCGACCGGAGCGCCAAGTTCGCCGTCGCCGACGGGCAAAGCGAACAGCGGGTGGTGCGTAACGAGGATCCGGACATGGTCGGGATCGGTTTCGGCGAATGTGTCGCGGATGAAGCGGATCTGCTCGTGGCTAATGCTGCCGTCCTTGAAGGTGGCCGAGCGCGCGGTATTGAGCCCGAGGATCGAAACTCCGTCGAGTTCGACGAACGGGCACAATTGCTCATTGATAAATTTCTTGTAGCGGGTCAGCGGCGAGAGGAAGCGGCGCAGCACATTGTAGAGCGGGATGTCGTGATTGCCCGGCACCGCCAGCACCTCGTGCCCGTCCTCGCGCAGCCGGCTAAGGAAGCGCCCCGCTTCCTCATATTCGGCGGTTTTGGCGCGCTGGGTGAAATCCCCGCTGATAACGATGAGGTCGGGCCGTTCGATCGCCGCGCGTTCGACGACGGCGTCGACGAGCTTGGGGAGATGCGATCCGAAGTGGAGGTCGGACAGGTGAAGGATCGTGGCCATGGCGGGGTAACGCCGTCGCCCGCGCATCGTTGCGCCGCCGTCGCTCTTCACGACTTGAGTCGCCGGACGCTTTCGGGAAAGGTCGTGAGCAACGACAAACGGAGAGAGCATGGACCGGACCGAGGCGAACAGCGGCACGCGCGACGTGGCCGAGCAGCTGCGTTTCGACGAGGCTGCACTCGCCCGATGGCTGGCGGCAAACGTCGCGGATTACGCCGGCCCGCTGACCGTCAGCCAGTTCGCCGGGGGCCAGTCTAACCCGACCTACCGACTCGACACCCCCGGCCGCTCGTTCGTCCTGCGCCGCAAGCCGCCCGGCAAGCTGCTCCCCGGTGCGCACGCGGTCGAGCGCGAGGCGCGCGTGATGGCGGCGCTTGGCGCAACCGGCTTTCCCGTCCCTCACATCCACGGGCTATGCGAGGACGAAGCGGTGCTCGGCACCCCGTTCTTCGTGATGGGCATGGTCGAGGGTCGGATCATCTGGGACGCGACCTTCCCCGGCATGAGCAATGCCGATCGCTCCGCGCACTTCGACGCGATGAATGCGACCATCGCGCAGCTCCATACGCTTGACCCCGCCGCGATCGGGCTTGGCGACTATGGCCGCCCCGGGAATTTCGTCGAGCGCCAGGTGGGGCGCTGGTCGAAGCAATATGAGACCGATGTCGAGGCCGGCCGGATCCCCGCGATGGACCGGCTGGTCACCTGGCTTCGCGAGCACCTCCCCGCCGACCGCGGCGAGGCACGCGTGTTCCACGGCGATTATCGCTGCGACAACATGATCTTCGCCCCCGGCACCGAGCCCACGGTGCTCGCGGTGCTCGACTGGGAGCTGTCCACCCTCGGCGATCCGATCGCCGACTTTGTCTATCACCTGATGATGTACCGGATGCCTGCCGAGCTGTTTACCGGCATCGCCGGGCTAGACCTTGCCGCGCTCGGCATCCCGTCGGAAGACGAGTATGTCGCCGCCTATTGCGCGCACACCGGGCGGAGCGAGTTACCAGACCTCGATTATCTGATGGTGTTCGTGATGTTCCGCCTCGCGGCGATCCTCCACGGGATCAAGGGACGAGTCGCACGGGGCAATGCATCTTCGGCGCACGCGACCGAGATGATCGGCCGGCTCGAACCGCTCGCCGAGCTGGCGTGGGCCCAGGCCGAGGCGGCGCGGATCTAGAGGTCCAATAATCCCATCAGTCGAACGTCCATCGCGACTCCGGCGGCGCGCTTGCTCGCCATGAAGTCGGACAGCCTGGCGCGCGGGACGCGGTGAACGACGATCCCCTCACCCTCGACCCCGCCGCCCTCGCCGACCTTTTCAAGGTCGTGCGCGCGGACCAAAGTGAATCCTTCGCTGATCATCCCTGGGGAGGAGAAAAACTCGCCGATGACCTCGATCCGCCCCGCGCGATAGCCCGTCTCCTCCCCGAGCTCACGCGCGGCGGCGACCTCGACCGCCTCGCCCGCGACGTCGTCGCCGATCAGGCCCGCCGGAAGCTCGAGACACCAGCGCTGCAGAGGCACGCGATATTGCTCGACCAGTAGCACGTCACCGTCGACCTCGGCCAGGATGACCGCTGCCCTGATCCCGCGTGCGCGTCCGGCGAATTCCCACCGCCCGCGCCGCTGTGCCGTGATGAAGCGCCCTTCCCACATCGTCTCGAGCGGCGCGCCAGCATCTTCCGGCGCATCGGGAACGCTCAAAGCTCGACCAGCCGATCGGGGATCTCGTTGGTGTCGGCGCAGGTCTTGGGGAAATGCGTCGCCAGCACCGCGCCGACCAGCCCGATCGCCGCGACCAGCCCGTCGGCCCCGCGCCCGGCCTTGAGCTCGGTCGTCA
Source organism: Sphingomonas sp. (assembly GCA_031394005.1). GTDB lineage: Bacteria > Pseudomonadota > Alphaproteobacteria > Sphingomonadales > Sphingomonadaceae > Sphingomicrobium. The sequence continues at coordinate 2,569 of JANMWM010000119.1, read as the reverse complement.
GCGCGGCCATCGCCTCGCCCCACAGGTCTTCGGCGACCAACTTGTGAACCGCCTCATCGACGACGATTTCCGCGCGCCGCTCGGCCAGTGACAGGAAAATTAGCACGCCCGTTCGCCCGACCGTGCGCCGCTCGGCCCCGGCCTTGAATACCATGATCGCCCGCCGCCGCACCCGTCTTTGCCTGGTCGCGCCGGGGGTCAGCGCCATCCGCAACACCGGGATGCGGAGCAGCAACAGCACGATGGTGAATTTAAGCACCGCAATCACCATCAGCAGCGTCAGCAGCTCATGCGGCCCCGGCGCCTCGCGCCACCCGCCGAACAGCAGCCCGTCGGCCCAGCTCAGCGTCCCGGGAAAGGCCGCGAACCACGCCAGCACCGCGATTAGCACCGCCACCGCCCAATGCAGCGCGACATCATGATAGGCATCGCTAAAGGGGGTCGTTGCCGCGACGATCTCGCCATCGGTGCCAAGCTCGGCGGCGGTAATCGCCTCGCCGATCCGCGTTCGGTCGTCGTCGGCCATCCCCAGCATCACCATCCCCCCGACGATCCGCCACCGCCGAACGACCCGCCGCCGCCGGAAAATCCGCCGCCGCCGCCACCGAAGCCGCCGCCGCCCCAGCTGGAACCGCCGCCGCCGCCCAAGCCGCCAAGTCCCGAGCCCCACAGGATCACCGGCCCGACGCCGCCTCGCCGTCCGCCATACCGGCGACCGCCGACCCCGCGAACGATCGGTATGATCACGAACAGGATGATGATCATCCAAAAGATGATCGGCACGATGCCGGGCGATCCGCTGCGCGACGCGCGCTGTTTCTCCTGATCCCCGATCGCCGCCGCGCGCTTCTGCATTTCGGCGGCGGGGAGCGACATGAACTGGACCAGCTGGTCGACCCCGGCAGCAATCCCACCGCCCATGTCGCCCGCCTTGAATTTCGGCGTGATGCCATCGCGAATGATGACGCTCGACACCGCGTCGGTGACGAACACGCGCGCGCCGTACCCCGTTTCGATCCGCACCTCGTGCTCGTTGGGCGCGACGAGCAGCAGCACCCCGTCGTCCTTGCCCTTCTGCCCGATTGCCCAGGTCCGCCCGAGGCGATAGCCATAATCCTCGATTGTCTTGCCCTCGAGGCTCGGCACCGTCGCAACGACCAGCTGCCGCCCGGTCCCTGCCTCGAGCGCGGCGAGCTTGGACGTGATGTCCATCGTTTGGGACACGCTCAGCAGGTGCGCGTCATCGACCACGCGCCCGGTCAGCGGGGGGAAGGTTTGCGCGGCAAGCGGCGCTGCGAACAGCGCCAGCCACAACGCTGCGAGTAAGCGGATCATCCGCTTAGCCGTTATTGCCAAAATCGACCTTGGGCGCGGCCTGCGACCCTGACGACGCTTCGAACATCGTCTTGGCCTTGGCACCATAGAAGATTTTCGCGCCGATCGCGTCGGGGAAGGTCCGGATGCGCGTGTTATAGGCCTGAACCGCTTCGTTATAATCCTTGCGGCTGACGAGAATCGAATTCTCGGTCCCCTCGATCTGGCTCTGCAGCGTGAGGAAGTTCGCGTTCGACTTGAGGTCGGGGTAGGCCTCTTGCAATCGCTGCAGCGGGATGATCGCCGCCGACACCCGGTTCTGCGCGTCGTTGAACGCTTTGACCTTGGCCGGATCGCTCAGATCGGCGGCGCTGAGCTTGATCGATCCTGCGGCGGCACGCGCCTGCGTCACCTCGATCAGCACGGTCGATTCCTGCTTGGCATAGCCCCTCACCGTCGAAACGAGGTTGGGGATGAGGTCGGCGCGGCGCTGATATTCGCTTTGTACCTGTGCCCACTTGGCGTTGACATTCTCCTCGGCGGTCGGGATCGCATTGAGCCCGCATCCGGCAAGGCTGATGGCGACTATCGGCGCGATGAGTGCGAAGCGGCGGTACATGGCAGTCCCCTGAACGTTGCGGATGGGATCTAGGGCCGCACCGCTTCGCTTACAATCGCCCATTCGACCAACGGCGACTTGCCCTCCCAGCTGCGCCCCCTTACCTGAACCCGGTGACTGCCACCGTCTCGCCCATCGCCGACTGGCGACCGCCCAGCCTGGCCCCGCTGCTCGCCCTAACCGCCGAGCCGATGAACGCGGTCAACTCCGTCATCCTCGAGCGGATGCAGTCAAAGGTTGCGCTGATCCCCGAGCTTGCCGGCCACCTCATCGCCGGCGGGGGCAAGCGGATGCGGCCGATGCTCACCCTCGCCAGCGCGGCGCTGCTCGACTATACCGGTGCCCGCCACCACAAGCTCGCCGCCGCGGTCGAGTTCATTCACACCGCGACGCTGCTCCACGACGATGTCGTCGACTTGTCCGCCATGCGCCGCGGCAAGCGCACCGCCAACCTCATCTGGGGCAACCCCGCCAGCGTCCTCGTCGGCGATTTCCTGTTCAGCCGCGCATTCGAGCTGATGGTCGAGGACGGCAGCCTCAAAGTGCTGAAAATCCTCAGCCACGCCTCCGCCGTGATCGCCGAGGGCGAGGTCGACCAACTTACCGCGCAGCGCCGCCTCGACACCGGCGAGGACC
>JANMWM010000097.1:0-3704 GCA_031394005.1 Sphingomonas sp. | reverse complement strand
GCCAATATGTAATCGGTGGCATATTCCGCCCATCCCCGCGCAAATCCCGGTGCGCGACTCGTGATCAGCGCTGCGAAGCGAACCGACTCGTCGCCACTGCGGGCAAGCGTGTCGGTGTGCGCCAGCGACAGTCGCGCCAGTTCGGGATCACGATCGAAAAAGGGCCCACGGCCGGACGTATAGGCAAAGTGTAATTCGCGAGCGATTTGCAGCCCGATCTGGTCCTCAAACTGGTCGAGCTCGGCTACCGGGCGAGAGACTTTCCACGCCCAGACTACCTCGGCCGATCGGGTCGAGACAAATTCGATATTGGCGCGCAATAGTCCATGATCGTTCATCGTGTTGCCGCGCACTATCAGCGCCGGGGTCGCCGAACCGGGAATGCCGGCATCGATGATCTGGACCGGTGTCTCGCTCCCGGCGAGGTTGCGCGCGACCGCGGCGCGAAGCCCCGCACTCACCGCTTGCGCTTCCTCGTCGCCGCGCGGAGCCGCCAGCGCCTCGACACGCACCAGCTCGTCGGCTGGGCTCGGCGCGGCGCGCCGGAACTGAGTCCCCGCGATTACTGCCACCGCGATCGCGGCCACGACGACGACGAGGCTTCGTCTTGACTCCTGCAGCAACGCGAAGCGCCGCGTAGTCGGCACGAGCGACCCGCCAAGGCGCAAATCGGCTGCGTCAATGGTCGTCCGACCCTTAGCAATAGCTTTGGGCGCAGCTTTGACCGCTGTAATCCCATCGGCGAGCAACGCTCGTGTCGCCGCCGACGGCACCGTGTCGAGGTTGCGGCGGAGCGCTTCGGCGTGTCGCGCATAGAGAGACCGCGCCGCTTCTGGGTCGTCGCATTCGACCGCGGCGCGCATGGCGATCTTTGCCGCATCGGCATCGGTCGGATCGTTGGACAGCAGTGCCGTGGCGATTTGGCGGGCATCGGCCCAGCGCCGCGACTCGCTCGCCTCACGCGCCGCCGCGATCGCCAGAACGCGGCGCACGTCGGACAGGCGAACCCGTTCGATCCGCAGCCAGTCGTCGAACGCCGGGCTGCGTGTGGTTAGGTCGCGCAGCAGCAATCGCCGCGCCGGATCGAGAGCCTCGGCCAGCCCGCGTGGATCGTCGCGAACCGCCGCCATCGACGCGATGTCGGTAACGACCTGCTGCCGATCGAGCGCAATCTCATCGCGCCCCACCGCCAGCAGCAGCGGCGTCGTGACCGGCAGCGCGTGGCGTAATTCATAGCAGGCCTGCCGCAGGCTCGCGCGCGCCTGCTCGACTTCGCGATCGCCCCACAGCAGGGTCGCTAGTTCGTCCCGCGAAACGCATTCCCGAGTGATGGCGAGATAGGCGATCAGCCCGCGCGCCTTGCGGCTTAGTCCATGCACCAGCGCTCCATCGGGAGCACGCAGCGCAAAGTCGCCGAACAGGTCCAACCCGAAACAGCCAGAGTGAACGGCCCGATCAAGTTCGGGCTGGAACAGCTTGTTCGCCACCGAATCGCTTCCTCCCAGCTCCGATCATCGTCAATTAAGCAAATTCAATAACATTTAACGCTTTATTTGACGATTCCCGGCGTCAATTTGACGCTAACTTTGATGATCGACCCCTAACCCCTGGATCACGAGGATCACTAGTCATCATAGATTTTTCAACTGCTTAGGAGTTAGGGAAATGCATCGTTCAATCACGTCGTCGTTCGTCGGGCTCGCTGCCCTGGGCAGCCTTGCTATTGCCTCGTCGGCGCTCGCTTGCGGCTCTAATGAAGTCCACCACCCCGCTGCCTATGACGGCCGCTCGGCCGCGGAATTATTCCAAAACAGCGAATATGGCTCGGCCTCGATCGTCGGCATGTGGGAGTTCAAGTTCGTCGCCGGCGGCAACGTCGTCGATTTCGGCTATGTCCAGTGGCACTCGGACGGCACTGAGCTCCAGAACAGCGGCGGCCGCGCACCCTCGACCGAGAATTTCTGCATGGGCGTGTGGAAGCAGACCGGCCAGTTGCGCTACCACCTCAACCATTTCGCGCTGAGCTACGATTCCGCCGGCGCACTCAACGCCAAGGTAAACATTAAGGAAGACGTCACCGTTGATCCGCATGGCGCGACCTACACGGGTCCGTTCACGCTCGACGTCTACGACCCGACGGGCGCGACGCTTCTCCAGCATGTTGCGGGCCAAGTCACCGCAACGCGCGTCGCGGCCTATTGACCAGGGGGCAGGGCGGTCCCGCCAGTAGCGGGGCCGCCCAAGTTACCCGCTCGCCATGACCAACACGACCCGCCTCCTGAAGCTCAGGCTCCAGATTCCCTTAATGCTGCTCACCCCGTCGCTCGCGACCGCGACCGCCGCCGCCCAGCCGCTGCCCTCTGTCGTCCCGAGTTGGTTCCAGCCGCAAGTGCGCGCCGCCACGGCTGCCCCCGGCGACCCCGCAGCCGCCGCAGTCGTCGCCACGCTCGGCCCGTCCCCCTTCGCCCAGGCGGCGCAACCCATCACCGTTGTACCTCTGCGCTACGCCGACGTCAGCGAGATTGCCGGGCTCCTCGCCGGGAACCTCACGATCAAGCCCAATGACGGCTTCGTCCCCCAAGAGCCTAATTTCGGCTCGTCGGGCACACAATCATATTACGGCGGCGGTTCAACGCTCGGCGTCGCATCGACGATCCCCTCTTCGGCCGGGTTCGGCGGCTCAACAGAGCCGATCGGCCAGAATGTCAGCGCCTCGATCGGGATAGACCGCCGCCTCAACGCGATCGTCCTGCGCGGCTTACCCGAAGAGGTCGCCTCGATCCGCGAGCAGATCGCCAAGCTCGACGTCCCCGTCGAAAGCGTCCTCCTCGAAACCGAATTCGTCGAGCTCACCGAATCGGGCGCGCGCAACCTCGGGCTTGACCTCAATAACAGCAATGGCCAGCTCGCTAGTGGCCTGTTTACTTTCTCGAAGGGCTTCCCCGGGCTCAGCGATACACCCAGCGCGGGCGGCCTCGCTGCCAATTTCCAGGTCGCGCTCTACGCCCAGATTGCGCGCGGCGAGGGACGCATCGTCTCGAAACCGCGCATCTCGGCGCAAAGCGGCACCATCGCCCGGATCGTCACCGGTGACGCGCTGCCCATCCTCACCTCAATCGCGCTCTCGGGGATCAACGCGGTCCAGCAGCAAGTCCAGTATGTCAATGTGGGAGTAACGCTCCAGATCGCCCCACGAGTGAGCGACGACGGCTTCGTAACTAGCCACGTCTTCGCCGTCGTCTCCAGCGTCACCGGCTATTCACAGGGCTATCCCACGATCAGCCAGCGCGAGGCGGCGACCTCGGCCACCGTGCGCGACGGTGAGCCATTCGTCATCGGCGGCCTGACTCAGGAAAGTAACATCGCCAACCGCAGCAAGATTACGCTGCTTGGCGATGTGCCCCTCGTCGGCAAGCTCTTTCAAGTCGAACATACGAACAAAACCAAGCGTGAACTTTACATCGTCGTGACCCCGCACATCGTCCGCAAAAAGTGAGGGGTGCGGAAGCAGATTGAGACTTGAGGCCTAGCACTACTTTGGCAGAAGGTGATTTTTGGGATTTCCAAGAGGGGATTTCCCTGATTCATGAGGAGCCAGCTTTTAAGGAGGCTGGCGATGGCAGAGGATTGGCGCAGCGATCTGGAGGTTTGGCTGACGCCTTTTCTAGAGGCATTGCGGCATAAGACCCGGATGCGGGTGTGTC
>JANMWM010000091.1:0-10146 GCA_031394005.1 Sphingomonas sp. | reverse complement strand
AACGGACGGAATCGGCGGTCGCCGGTCCGTTGCTTCACCCTCGGCGACCCGCCATCACAACGCCACCCCGTGCGCCTACGCGCGTAGGCGCACACGAGGCCTCCGAATTACGCGCGGATGAACAGCGGGATCTGCGGGGTCGAGCCATTCGCGTCGAACCGCCAGCCGTCACGGTCGAACGCCTCGATCTCGGCGGGATCGGCGATGCGCTCGTCGCACACGAAGCGGGCGAGCACGCCGCGCGCCACCTTGGCGGTGAAGCTCTGGAATTGGAGGCCCTTCGCGGTGCGAACGCGGAAGTCGGGAGCAACAAGGGAAACCTTCTTCGGCAGGAACGGCCCCGCAACCGCGAAATACTCGCGGCTGGCGAGGTTAAGGATCGTGTTCGAACCCTCCGCGGCGAGGTCGGCGAGCAGCGCCTTCGCTACCTTCCTTCCCCAATGATCGACGAGGCGGCCGCCCTTGGGCGCCCACGCCGTTCCCATTTCGAGCCGGTAGGGCCGCATCGCGTCGAGCGGGCGTAGCACACCATAGAGCCCCGACAGGATGCGCAGATGATCTTGCGCATAGTCGAGCACCGCCGGTTCGGCGGAGGTCGCGTCGAACCCGCGATAGACGTCGCCTGCGAAGGTCCGGATCGCCGGGCGCGGCTCGGCTTTTGCGAAGCCCTTGAATCGCTTGGCGTTCAATTCGGCGAGCGCGGGCGAGATGTGCATCAACGCCGACAGTTCGGCCGGCTTGATCCTGGCCGCGGCGCGCGCCAGGCGGGCGGCATCGTCGGCGAAGTGCGGCTCGGTCGGGCTTTCCCCAAACGGCGTCGCGAGATCGAGCGTCTTGGCGGGGGACAGGAGGATCAGCATCGAAACACGCCGCTAGCCGCTCCTGGTCAATGCGTCAAAGCAGTGCAGTTTCAGCAAACCTGAAACAGACTCTAAGCTGCTGGTTCAATTGATGTTCAGCCGTTTGCCATCAATCCGACTTCCAGCCGGAGCGATTGGGGGCTATCCAGAGCTCCGTTTTTGGATTCCCGCGGACGAAGCGGCAAACGACCAGGAGACCCTCAATGAAATTCTTCACTGTCACGGCGGCGAGCGCGCTTGCCATCGGCATCATGGCGCCGGGCACGGCCTTCGCGCAATATGGGGCGTCCGCCGAGCCGCAGCGGATGGCCGCCCCCCCGGCCGCCGTCGCCGCCGCGCCCGCCCAGCGCCAGCTCAAGCTGACCCCGAGCGCGCAAAAGGCGATCATCGGCCTGCAGACTGCGGTCAAGGCGAAGAACAGTGCTGCGATTCCGGCGCTTGCCGCCGCCGCCAGCGCGCTCGCGAAGACGCCCGACGACCGCTACGCGATCGCCAGCCTACAGCTGCAAGCGGCGGCCGAGGCCGATGACAATGCCGGGCTCGTCGCCGCCGCCGACGCAATGCGCGCCAACGGAGCGGTGACCGACACACTGGTCAAAGTCTATCTCCACGCCGGGCAGGCGTTCGGCAACTCGAAGCAATATCCGCTCGCGACTTCGGCGCTCGACAAGGCCTTGGCAATCGACCCCAACAATGTCGACGCGCTACTGCTAAAAAGCGACTTGTCGCTCAAGCAGGGCAATCCGGCGGCGAGCGTCGCCGCGCTAAACCAAGCAATTGCACGCAACAAGGCCACCGGTCAGGCTATCCCCGAAAGCTGGTATCAGGCCTCGGTAGCGCGCTCCTACGAGGCCAAGCTACCGAGCACTTACGAAACCGCTCGCCAGTGGGTCACCGCCTATCCAACTCAGCAGCATTGGCGCGACGCGATCAATATTTATCGCAACATGAGCGGGGTTGATCGCGCCGGATTGATCGACATATTCCGCCTCGCGCGGGTGACCAAATCGCTGACTGGGGAGAGCGACTATCTGGCGGCTTCGGATACATTCACCGCGCGCGGCTTCCCCGGCGAGGCGATCGCGCTGCTCGACGAAGGCGCCGCGGCCAAGTCGATCAGCCTGTCGTCGGTGACTTTCGCGCGCCCCTATGCGTTGGCTAAGGGCAAGTCGCTCGGCGACCGATCCGCGGCTACCGCCGCCGCTAAAACTGCGCTCGCCGCGCCGGCTGCCGCGACGACGATGGCTGCCGCTGATCGCCTGCTCGGCTATGGCGACTTCGCCCAGGCCGCGACGCTCTACCGTGCAGCGCTGGGCAAGACCGGGGTCAATGCAGACCTCGTCAACCTGCGCCTCGGCGAGGCGCTAGGCCAGTCGGGCGACAGGGCCGGCGCGATGGTTGCGCTCCAGGCGGTCGGGCCAAGCCAGTCGGATGTCGCCAAATATTGGTTGGCGTGGGTCGCGACGCGCTAATCCGGTCTGCTTCATGAGAAGGGGTGCTGGCGCGAGCTGGCACCCTTTTTCGTTGCGGTTTTAAGGCTTAATTCAGCTGTCCTGAAACGGGATGGTTAATCGCCGACCCCTGTCAAACACGCCCCGTGCCGCCCAGGTCTGGAGCGCCCGCAGCCGACGATAAGGCCAACCGCGTCCAGTGAAGTTCGACGACCGCCTTGCCACCATCCTCGCCGTTCGCGCCAGCGGGCCGCACGACCGCGCGGTGCGCTGGCGCCAGTTGGTCGACCTCGTCGCGCGCGCCGGGTCCGATGCGGTGGGGCCGGTGATCGACCAGGCGCTCGCCGAGATCCGTGAAGGCCGGCACGAGGTCGCCGAACCTCTCCGCGCCGCCGCTGGGCGCGCGATAGCGGGCCGGTCACTGCTCCCGGCGCTGCTCGAGGCATTTGCGGGAGATACTCTGGACGTCGCCGCGCCGCTGCTGACGGCCGCCGCGCCGGACGCGGCACTGCGCGCAGCCGCGTCGCCCGAGGTTCGCCGATTTCTCGAGGCAATGCATCCGACGCCAGCGCCGACCGTCCCGGCTGTAGCGCCGCCGCCGAGCCCAAGCGAATTGCCCTCGATCAGCCAGCTGCTCGATCGTCTCGAGAAGCTCAGCGCCCAGCGCGCCGCCGAGCCGCGTGGCGAGTCAGCGCTGTCTTCGGCAGCAGCTCTGCCGGTCGCGCCGCGTCCCGACCCGGCGCCACCCGCCTACGGCCTCCATGACGCGCCCGCGCTGTTCCGCTGGGAGTGCGGGCCGGGCGGCAACATCGGCTGGGTCGACGGGGCTCCGCGCGGCGCGCTGGTCGGACGCTCGATCGCGCGCTCGATCCCCGACGAAGGAGTTGATCGCGAGGTCGAGCGCGCCTTCGCCCGCCGCGCGCCGTTCCGCGACGCCACCCTGTCGCTGCCCGAAGCGGGGATCATCGCCGGGCGCTGGCTGATCAGCGGCGTCCCCGCCTTCGCGCCGGCCGACGGGCGCTTCGTCGGTTATCGCGGGATTGCCCGCCGCGCCGAGGCGCTCGCACCTCCCACCTTGGCAACCTCGCCCGGCCCGCTCGATCCGGCAGCGCTGCGCGAGTTGGTCCACGAGATAAGGACTCCCCTGAATGCGATCATCGGTTTTGCCGAGATCATCGACGGCCAGTATCTTGGACCGGCGCAGAGCGGCTATCGCGCCCGCGCGGCGGAAATCGTCACTCAAGCCCGAATCCTGCTCGGCGGGGTCGACGATCTCGACTTTGCGGCGCAGCTTCGTGGGCGGCAGGCGGGCGGCGCGGCGACGAGCGATTTCAAGGATTTCTTCACGCCCTTCGCCGAGCGACTTCAAGAGCAGGCGCGCGCGATCGGCGTGACGCTGGCGGTAGATGCCCCGCCGACCGAGGGGCTGTGCAATCTTGATCGCAATCTTGCCGAACGGTTGCTCGATCGCTTCACCACTGCCGTGCTTGGCGCGGCGCTGCCGGGAGAGACCCTGCGCCTCGCGGTGCGGCGCGAGGATGGTTTCTGCGCGCTCCGCCTGTCGCGGCCGCGCGCGCTCGAAGGGCTGAGCGAAGCCGCCCTGCTCGGCGGAAGTGACGACGGCGCCGACTTCGCGCTGCGTCTGGCCCACGGGCTGGCGCAGATCGTCGGCGGACGGCTCGGCGCCGATGGCAGCGACCTTATCCTCAGGATGCCGATGGCGGCCTAGAGACTAAAGCAGGAAGCAGGCTTCATCAAGATCGAGGACGGTGGTGGGCCCGGAGGGATTCGAACCCCCAACCTAGCCGTTATGAGCGGCCGGCTCTACCGTTGAGCTACAGGCCCGCTCCGGTGGTGGGAATGTGTTAGCGGGGCCGGGAGCTGGTGAGAAGGGCCGTCGGCGACCCTTCGTTTCGCTTCGCTGACATCACTGATATTTTGATGCGGCGTGGCTTCCTCGACGTCGTCGCGATCATGGACTGGGCGACGCGAGCAACCTCTCGAATTTCCCACGCGAAAGCGAATCGACATATTCCGGCAAATCGAGATCGCTGTTCACGCGCTCGCAGATGGCCTGCTTGACCACTGCATTCGTCATCATTTCGGCTGGCGTGATTAGCACATTAGCCGTTCGGCGCAGTTCGCGGGCGACAGCGGGCTCCTCTGCCGCCGCGGCAAGCAGGGCGTCGCGGGTGCGCGATGCGTCGTTCGGTTCGGCCAGCGGCCGTCCCGTCGCCGGCCGGTCGAAACGATCAGCTAGCGCGGCGTCGGCCGTTACCTGACTGTCGAACCAGATCTTGAGCTCCTCACAAGACCATTCCTCTGGCCAGTCGACAAGCTGGGCAGACGACGCCTCGGTCGCCCGGAGCGAACCGGCCAAATGCCTTGCCAGGGCGAAAGCCAGCGAGGAACCGTGTCCGAGCGTCGGGTTGGTGTGCATGCTGGAATCACCAATCAGCACGTAACCGCGTGCAAGCGGACTTTGTTTATCGACCAGGGAGCGACGCTGATTGGCGATATTGCCGAACGGGAGTGGTTCACTGGCGGCCGTGGCGCGCTCGACGAACAGAGCCGCAACCGGGACTTCTCGAACGACCCGATCGAACCGGTCGCCATTGCGCAGTTCGCGGCGCAACGGCTCCTTCTCGCTCAGGCCAAGAGTGATCGAAAACCAGCCTCGATCCGCCGAACAGGCAAGCACCGACATGTAGGGCAGACGGACGCTCGCAGAGGGCACAATGTCAGGAAAGCCTTGCCCCTCGCGGAGGCGATACTAGCGCGTCAGATAGGTGAAGCCGCATGCTTGACCAGCCCTTCCGCAAACAGGGTCTGCACGTCGACCCCCTTCGGAAAGGCGAGATGCCACTTGTCGCATAGCATCGGCATGGTTTTTGAGTAGCGGCCGGCTGTTCGATGGATCGACCGGCGAGGAACCGGTGTAGCGCCTTGCGACGGCTGCAATTAGCGCCTGTTCCACCGGGGACGCGTACCGCGCTTTCGCTTGCGCCTTGTGAACTGCCTCCCAGCCGGCGCGCGCGCGGACTTCCGCCATCAGCGGCATGTTATAATTTGGCCCCAGCGTGAGAGCGACCCCCAGAAGCAGCTTGAGCAGGTGGGGTCGAGTTGCGCCGCCTTGGCAAAGGAGCGCGTCGCCTCGTCATGGTTGAAGGCCCACAGGAACCGCATGTCCTGGTCGAACTAGCGTTGACTGAACAGGGACCGGGTGGTGATCTTGCGATGGAAATCGCCGAGGCTGGCAAACAACTGAGCGCCATCAGCCCAGCCATGCAACGTCGTCGGCGGTGCTGCTCGGGCGTGAGGGTCATTCGGTTGTGCAAGGAGAGGATTGCAGTGGACGGCCACGGCAACCGCTACGAATGATGCAACGAGCCCTTTGCGCATTTGAACCTCTCGAGGAGTCGCGCGAGCTTATGCCCCACTGACCAGGCGGGCGACAAGCGCCCTGCCTGCCAAAGTCGCGAACGCTCAAATGTCAGCCGAGCAAGCGAATCCCGACATTGATTCCCTGTCGCAAATTTGTTGCAACTCTTGGGTCGGCGAGCTTCCGCGATCTTGATCTGAGGGGTATCGGAGTGGGCCTACTGGATCATAACTTCACCATCCGCATGCCCCGCTCGGCATAGCGAGGTCCCGCGGTGGTCCCGTTTGGCGCGGCGGCGTCGAGGTCAGCCAGGTCGTCGGTGCTCAGCGCGATATCGGGCGATCCAACGGAGTCGCGCATTGTCTCCCGACGCTTGACGCCGGGAATCGGCACCACGTTCTCGCCTTGCGCCAGCAACCACGCGAGCCCGATTTGCGCGTTGGAAGCACCGTGGCGCTTCGCAACGACGCCGATCGTATCGACGATCGCGAGATTTTTCGTTAGGTTCTCGGGCGAGTAGCGCGGATCGTTGCGGCGCCAGTCGTCGGGGGCGACGTCGTCTAGGCTGCGGATACCGCCCGCGAGGAAACCGCGCCCCAGCGGGCTGTACGGTACGAAACCAATGCCGAGTTCGCGGCAGGTCGGAAGGATCTCGTCCTCGACATCGCGCTCCCAGACGGAATATTCGGTCTGCAATGCCGCGATCGGATGCACCTTAGCCGCGCGCCGGAGTGTCTCGGCGCCGGCCTCGGACAGCCCGATATGGCGAACCTTTCCCTCCTTCACCAGCTCGGCAAGTCCGACGACGGTTTCTTCGATTGGCACGTTGGGATCGACGCGGTGCTGGTAGAACAGGTCGATCGTGTCGATGCCGAGCCTCTTCAGCGAACCTTCACAGGCGCGGCGCGCGTTGGCCGGACTGCCGTCCAGGCCGGCCATCTCGTTGCCGTTCCACTTCATCGCAAACTTGGTGGCGATCACTAGGCTGTCGCGCTTGCCCTTGATTGCCTGACCGACGAGTTCCTCGTTGGTGAAGGGACCGTACATCTCGGCCGTGTCGAAAAAGGTGACGCCAAGGTCGATCGCCTCGTGAATCGTAGCAATCGACTCGTCGTCGCGCGCCTCGCCGTAGACGATGTTGCCGCCGCGGATCATCGGCATGCAGCCGATCCCGATCGCAGAAACTTTCAAGCCTTGGCCAAGCGTCCGGTACTTCATCGGAAAAGCTCCAAATTACTGAGGTGATTATGCATGGCGACAACAAAGCAGGCCACGGTAGCGCCAATTCCGGCGCTCCGGACAGTTTCAGCTCAACTCGGGCGGAGGACCGTTTTTGTATTCATGAACTCGTGCAGCCCCCACGGTCCCAGTTCGCGGCCATAGCCCGAGCGCTTGATCCCGCCGAACGGCGCCTCGGGCATGCTCGCCAGCATCTGGTTCACCGCGGTCATTCCTGCCTCGATCCCGGTGATAAACCGATTTTCTTCGACCTTGTCGTTGGTCCATACCGACGATCCAAGGCCAAACGGGATCGCGTTCGCAACGAGGATAGCCTCGTCGATGTCGGCGACCTTGAACAGCATCGCGATCGGCCCGAATATTTCCTCATGGGCAAGCGCGCTGTCGATCGGAACTCCGGTCAGCACCCCACCGCCGATATAGGCGCCCTTGCCCGGCAGCGCCTCGCCGCCAACCAGCTTCGCTCCGCTCGCCTTGGCCTCTTCAAGCTGGCCAAGCACCTTATCCTTCTGTTCGAAGCTCGACAGCGGGCCCATGTCGCTGGCCGCGTCCATCGGATCGCCCGCGTTCGCCGCGAGCATCCCGGCAACGAACTTTTCCGCGAACGCATCGTAAATCTTGGCGTGGACAATCATCCGCTTGGCGCAGACGCACGACTGCCCGCTATTCTGAATCCGCGCCGTCACCGCGACTTTCGCCGCCTGGCCGATGTCGGCCGAGGGCATGACGATGAATGGGTCCGATCCGCCAAGTTCGAGCACAACCTTCTTGAGCGCCTTGCCCGCCGCTTCCGCGACCGACCGTCCCGCGCCCTCGCTCCCGGTCAGCGTCACGGCGGCGATGCGGTCGTCGGCAATCAGCGCCCCCACCTGGTCAGACTTGATCGCGAGATTTTGAAACAGCCCGTCGGGCGCGCCCGCGGCGATGATCGTTTCCTCGATCATGCCCGCCACGCCCTGGACGATGCTGGCATGCTTCAGCAGCGCGACATTGCCTGCCAGGATCGTCGGCGCGACGAAGCGGATCACCTGCCAGTAGGGGAAATTCCACGGCATCACCGCCAGAATCGGGCCGAGCGCTAACAAATGCACTTCGCCATTGGTCCCGGCGATCGGCTGCGGCGTGAGCAACTTCTCGCCATTCTGCGCATAATAGCGGAACGCCGCGGCGCATTTCTTCAGCTCGGCGCGCGCCGAGACAAGCGTTTTGCCCATTTCCATGCTCGCCATTCGCGCCATTGGCTCGGTCCGGGCATCAAATTCCGTCGCGATCCTGTCGAGCAACGCAGTCCGGTCGGTGACCGGCGTGAACCGCCACATCGCGAACCGCTCTGCGGCACGGACGATTCTGGCCTCGACCTCGTCGGCCGTCAGCTCGGGATAAGTAGCGATCTGGTCGCCGGTGGCGGGATTGATGCTGCGAAACATCTGATACTTTCTGGACAAGGGAGGGAGTGCCAACGCAACGTCCCGCCGCTTCCCCGCGTTCCCCTTGGTGCGGCAATCGATAGGCAAATCATGGCCGAAGCACGCTGGATTTGCGCCGAGTACTGGTCATTTGGATCGGGCAGATCTGAGCCTGGACTCGAACCCTGGCGAAGACAATCGCCCCCTTTACGTCTCGTCTACAGCGGAAAAGCCGACCTGATCGGCCCGCATTGCTCTGGTTAGCGCAAACATTCGCCCAGGTTAATTGGCAAGAATGGAGGCACCGCCTGTCGACGCGATTATTGCAGCTTGAAATGTGGTTTATTGCAGGCGAGGTTGGTCACCCACCGGGAGTCGAGTAATGCGCCGTCGCACTTTTATCGCAGCATTGCCTGCCGCCCCACTCATTCCAACTGTCGCAAGGGCTCAAAACAAGAAGATGGATGGAGGGAACGCTCCCCGCCCAGGACAGGGCGGCGCGGCGACGCCGGAAAGAACTGGAATGTCCCAGCCGCCTGTCTGGGAAAGTGGTGAGGAGCGCTTCGTCCGCCCCGATATCCATGCCGGAGACCGGCCGGTCGGCGCGAGCTTCGCTTCGCGTACGGCCGCCTATGGTCTGAACGGAGCAGCCGGTACCGCGCATCCCCTCGCTACCCAGGCTGGGATCGACACTTTGAAGGCCGGCGGTTCCGCGGTGGACGCCGCGATCGCCATCAATGCGTGTCTCGGCTTCCTGGAACCGACTTCGAGCGGCATCGGCGGGGACGCCTATGCGATGATTTGGGACCCAAGACAAAAGAAGGTCGTCGGGCTGGCTGGATCTGGCGCATCGCCACGCGGGCTTAGCCTGGCGACGGTGCGGGCACGGTCGAAGAACGGAACCTTGCCGCCGTTGGGCGCACTCAGCGTGTCAGTTCCGGGGGCGGTCGATGCGTGGTGGACGATGCACCAGCGTTACGGAAAATTGCCATGGGCGGACCTGTTTCAGCCGGCGATCGCACATGCCGAGGCGGGTGCGCCGGTCCCCGACATCATCGCCTATTACATTCGCCGCAATATCAGCGCGTTCCGCCGCCCGAGTAACGGGCTGGAAGAGTCGGCCAATGCCCTGCGCACTTACGGCCTTGCCGACGGTAAGGGGCCCAAGGCTGGCCAAGTGTTCCGCAACCCCGATCTGGCGCACACCTATCGCGCAATCGCCAATGGTGGTCGCGATGCCTTCTATCTCGGCGATATCGGTGAGGTGATCGAGCGCTATTTCAGGCGCATCGGCGGCTGGCTGTCGAGCGCCGATCTGGCCGCGCACCATTCGGAATGGATAACGCCCAACACCACCGACTATCGCGGCACGACCGTGCATGCGCTGGGCGCGAACACGCAGGGTCTCGCGACTCTGCAGATGCTCAACATCCTCGAGCATTTCGATCTGAAGGACGCAGGGTTCCAGTCACCGTTGTCAATTCATCTGCAGGTCGAGGCCAAGCGCCTCGCCTACGAGGACCGCGCGCGTTATTATGCCGATCCGCACTTCGCCCGCGTGCCCGTGGAGTGGCTGATCTCGAAGGACTATGCCGCGCAGCGCGCCAGACTCATCCGGCCCGATCGGCTATTGTCGCCGGTCTATCCGGGGCAAGCGCCCAGCCACGGCGACACGACCTATTTCAGCTGTGCCGACAAGGACGGCATGATGGTTTCGATGATCCAGTCCAATTTCCGAGGCATGGGCTCGGGACAGGTTGCCGATGGCCTGGGTTTCATGTTCCAGGACCGCGGGCAATTGTTTAGCC
>JANMWM010000077.1:0-8195 GCA_031394005.1 Sphingomonas sp. | reverse complement strand
CTCGGCGGGGGTCAGGATGGCGGTGACTTGCATGGATCGGCCTTTCGAATTCAGCGGCAGCTTACTTCGCCGCTTTCCTGAGCGCCAGCCGGACGAGGGCGTCGAGGGTGGCGGCTTCGCCGAGGTCGAGGGCGGCGGCGGTGACTGCGGCGCTGGCTTCGGCGGGTTTGAAGCCGAGGTTGGCGAGGGCCGAGAGGGCGTCTTGCGCGGTGGTGCCCTTGGGTGGGGGGCTTCCCGCGGCACCGGCGAGGGCGGGGGTTCCCAGTTTTCCGGCGAGTTCGTTGACGATGCGCTGGGCGAGCTTGGGGCCGACACCGTTGGCGCGCGCGACCATCGCCTTGTCGCCGTGGGCGACGGCGGTGGCGAGCGCGGTCGGGTCGAGCACCGAGAGGATGGCGAGGGCGACGCGGCCGCCGACGCCCTGGACGCTGGTCAGGTGGCGGAAGCTTTCGCGCTCGGCGGCGTTGGCGAAGGCGAACAGGGTCATGCTGTCTTCGCGGACTTGCAGTTCAGTGAGGAGCAGGACGGCGCCGCCGACCGGGCCGATCGCGTTCAAGGTGCGGGTGCTGGCGAGGACGGCATAGCCGACGCCGGCGACGTCGATCACGGCGTGGTCGGCGGCGGTCTCGGCGAGAATTCCGGTGAGGCGGGCGATCATCGCGCGAGGCTAGGCGATGCGGTCGGGTGTGGCCAGACGATGGGCGCTGGCCAGATGTTTAGCGGGGGTGATGGCAACGGCGAGGGCGTCGGCGGCGTCCGGGCCGGTGATCTTCACGCCGGGGAGGAGGCGCTGGACCATGGCGTGGACTTGGACTTTCTCGGCGGCGCCGGTGCCGACGGTGGCCTGCTTGACCAAGCGCGGGGCGTATTCGCCAACGATGAGGCCGGAGCGGGCGGCGAGCATCAGCGCGACGCCGCGCGCCTGGGCGAGTTTGAGGGTCGACTGGGGGTTCTTGTTGACGAAGATCTCCTCGACCGCGGCGGCGTCGGGGTGGTGGTCGGCGAGGAGGGCTTCGAGCATGGTGGCGAGGTGGGCCAGGCGTTGAGGGAGCGGTTCGGACGCGGCGGTCTGGAGCTGGCCGTTGGCGAGTTGCGTGAGGCGGTTGCCCTCGGAGCGGATCACGCCCCAGCCGGTGGTGCCGAGCCCGGGGTCGAGACCAAGGATAATCAGCCGAGTTTCTCCATGATTTCGTCGGAGACTTCGTAATTGCCCCAGACCTGCTGGACGTCGTCATCCTCGTCGAGAGTGTCAATCAGCTTGAGCAGGGTGGCGGCGTCGGATTCGTTGACGTCGACCATGACCTGCGGGCGCCAGGCGAGCTTGGCGCCTTCGGCCACGCCGAGTACGGGTTCGAGCGCCTTGGCAACTTCGTGAAGGTCGCCAATTTCGGTCCAGATTTCATGGCCATCGTCGGATGAGGAGACGTCCTGCGCGCCGGCGTCGAGGGCGGCTTCGAACACCTTGTCGGGGTCGCCGCTCTTGGCGGGGTAGCTGATCAGGCCCATTCGGTCGAAGGCGTGAGAGACGCTGCCGGATGCCCCGAGATTGCCGCCATTCTTCGAGACCGCGGTGCGGACGTTAGTGGCGGTGCGGTTGCGGTTGTCGGTGAGCGCTTCGATGATCAGCGAAACCCCACCGGGGCCAAAGCCCTCGTAGCGGATTTCTTCATACGTTTCGGCGTCGCCGCGCGCGGCCTTGTCGATCGAGCGCTGGATATTGTCCTTTGGCAGCGACTGCGCCTTGGCGGCGTTGACCGCGGCGCGGAGGCGCGGGTTCATGTCGGGGTCGGGCAAGCCCATCTTGGCGGCGACAGTTATTTCGCGGCTGAGCTTGCTGAACATGCCCGAGCGTTTCTTGTCCTGCGCGCCCTTGCGGTGCATGATATTCTTGAATTTCGAATGGCCGGCCATGCGGGCGGGGCTCCTGAGCATTAGGGTTCGGGCGAAAAGAGAAGGGCTCCCATAACCGGATGGACGAGGTGACGACAAGTCGGGGCGGCTTAAGCCGCTTCGTGCCGAGCATGTGGGGCGAGTGGGCGCGTTTCGTCAGGCGGCCGGTACTGCCGGTGGCGCGACAATCGTTCGACGCGCGGGCGATCGTCGAAGTCGGACAGCTGCTGGCCCTGACGATCGCGTTCGACATGGCGCTGGTGGTGGGGCTGAGCTGGCTCGCGGCGCGGGTGGGGATCAAGACGCCGCAGTTCGCGGAGCTGACGCGCTATGGGCCGGTGGTGACGATGCTGGCAGGGGCGTTGGGGTTGCCGATGCTCGAGGAGCTGGTGTTTCGCGGGTGGTTGACCGGACGGCGGCGGATGCTGGTGGTGCTGATGGTGCTGATCGCCGCGTTCGGGTCGCTGGTGGCGACACGGGATGTTGGTGGGGCAAGGCACTATGCGGTGATGGCGCTGGTTCTCCTTGCCTGGCTGGTGGTCGGCGGGATTCTGCTGTGGCGATCGCGGGGCGGGACGCCAGTTTGGTTCGCGCGGGCGTTTCCAGTGCTGTATTTCGCCTCGACGCTGCTGTTCGGGTTGGCGCATATCAGCAATTACGATCTGGCGCGGCCGTTGCTGTTGCTGCCGTTCGTGGTGCCGCAGACGATCGCCGGGCTGATCTTCGGCTTCGCGCGGGTGCGCTATGGAATGTGGGCGAACATCGCGCTTCATGGGACGAGCAACGCCCTGTTTCTGGGGCTGTCGCTCGCTGGCACGTGAGTTCGCGTCAGGCGAGACCTAATGCGGTTCGATAGGTTTCCATCAGCGCGTCGGCTTCATCGCGCGCGTGCTTTTCAAGACGGCGAAGCGCGACGATCTTGCGCATCGTCTTGGTGTCGTAGCCGTTGGCCTTGGCCTCAGCATAAACGTCCTTGACGTCGTCGGCGATGCCTTTCTTTTCCTCTTCGAGCCGTTCGATCCGTTCGATGAACAGGCGCAGCTGGTCGGCCGCGACATTACCGTCACTCATGCGTCTCATTTCCCCGACAAGGTTGTGCTGGCGGCGTTAGGCGAGGCGGGGGCCGGGCTCAAGCCGTTTGATCTGACGTCGCGGAAGTCTATGGCGAGCGCGGCGACGACGAGGGGAAAATAGCGTGAGTGAACCGATGCAGCCGCGCGATCGCAAGGTGAAGATCCTGGCGACGCTGGGGCCGGCGAGCAACACCCCCGAGATGATCGAGCAGCTGATGCGTGCGGGCGCGGACGCGTTCCGGATCAACATGAGCCACGGCGAGCGGGCCGACAAGGTCAAGCTGGTCGAGGCGATTCGCGCGCTCGAGGAAACGTTGGGGCGGGCAACGACGATCGTGTTCGACTTGCAGGGCCCCAAGCTGCGAGTGGGCGATTTCGAGGGCGGGTCGGCGATGCTTCGCGAGGGCACGATGTTCGTACTCGATAGTGACACGACGCCGGGCGACGAGAATCGGGTCGAGCTACCGCACCCCGAATTGTTCGCGGCGGCACGCAAGGGGGATCGGTTGCTGATCGACGACGGCAAGGTGCGATTGAAGATCGCGGCGGTCGGGCCGGGCAAGATCGGCGCGGTGGTCGAGGTCGGCGGCAAGGTGAGCAATCACAAGGGAGTGAATGTCCCCGACGTGCTGGTGCCGATCCCGGCGCTGACCGACAAGGATCGCGCGGATCTTCAATTCGCACTGGAGATGGGGGCGGATTATATCGCTTTGTCGTTCGTCCAGCGGCCCGAGGATGTCGCCGAGGCACGTAAGCTGGTCGGCGACCGCGCGGGGCTGCTGGCGAAGATCAAGAAGCCGCAGGCGATCGAGCGTCTGGACGAGATTTTGAAGCTGTCGGACGCGGTGATGGTTGCGCGGGGGGATCTGGGGGTCGAGCTTCCGCCTGAAAGCGTGCCGCCGCTGCAGAACCGGATCGTCGCGCGGGCGCGGCAGCTCGGCAAGCCGGTCGTCGTCGCGACGCAGATGCTTGAATCGATGATTGTCTCGCCGACCCCGACTCGGGCCGAAGTGAGCGATGTCGCGACGGCAATTTATGACGGCGCCGACGCGGTGATGCTGTCGGCGGAGAGCGCGGCGGGGCAATATCCGGTCGAGAGCGTGGCGATGATGGATCGCATCGGGCGCACCGTCGAATTGGACCCGGTCTATGCGGCGCGGATCCATTTCACCGAGACGCTGCCCGAGGAAACGGCTGCGGATGCGCTGGCCGATGCGTCTCGCACGATTGCGACCAATCTTAAGACCGGGCCGATGGTATGCTATACTAGCTCGGGATCGACCGCTCGGCGGATTGCGCGGGAGCGGCCACCGGTGAAAATTTTGGCAATGACCGCGAGCCTGGAAGTTGCGCGGCGGCTGGGGCTGCAGTGGGGGGTCCACGCGGTGCACACGCGCGATGTCGCGAGCTTCGAGGAGATGGTTGCCAAGGCCAAGCGGATGGCGCTTCGCCACGGGCTGGCGAAGGCGGGCGAACGGCTGGTGATTTTGGCGGGGGTGCCGTTCAAGACGGCGGGGTCGACCAATGTCCTCCACGTGGTGCGGCTAGCGGGGGACGAACTGGATAATTATTTGTCAGAGTGAGCTTCCTCGAAAGCGGCAATTATCGCGATCCCGCCATGACGTCGGGCGCGCTGGTTTTGGGGGCGCCTTCCTCCTCCATCGGCGCGCCGTGGTTCCATAGCGCGAGCTGAGGGATGCAGAGGCGCTTGCGGTCGACCAAGAAATCATAGGCGCAGATGCCGCAGTTGAGGATCTCGGCCTGGCGGTCGATGGCGAGAATCTGGGCTTCGGTCAGCTCCTCGAGGATATAGCGCAGGCACAGCACGACAACTTGGTGGCAGACGATCATCACGCGGCGGTTCTCGTGCTGAAGCGCGATCGAGTTCATCGCCGAGCGGAGGCGCAGGATCACGTCGGCCCAGCTCTCGCCGCCGGGCGGACGGTGGTAGAATTTCCCCATCTTGGCACGGTGCGCGGCCTCGTCGGGGTATTTCTCGCGGATGCCGATGGTGGTGAGGCCGTCGAACACGCCGAACTCGCGCTCGCGAAGGCGCTCGTCGAGAACTGTCGATTTCGCCCCGCCGGCGAGCCCGCCGCCCTTGGAAATTGCCTCGGCAGTCTGGCGCGCGCGGACGTAGGGGGAGGAGAGCAGGACTTCGGGGCGCTGGTCCTCAGGCAGCGCGGCGAACCAGCGACCAGTGGCCTCGGCCTGGCGCTGGCCAAGGTCTGACAGGGGAACATCGACGTCACGCCAGTCGAGGTCGATGACGAGGTGGCCGGCTTCGTGCGCTTCGTCGCGCGCGACATTGCCCTGGCTCTGTCCGTGCCGCACCAGCCACAGCCGGGTCGGCCAATGTTGCCGTTCCATTGCGTCTCCTTCGCGCTGTCAAAGCGCGAGGACGGGTTTCGGTTGCTCAGGCGAGTTCGGCAAGGGGGCGCGAGTGAGTGATAAAGTCGTCGAGCGCAATTTCGAGCGGGCGAAGCGCGAGGCCGTGGCCGCTCGACAGGCTGGTGTTCGATGCGGCGACGGCGGCGGCGGAGACGCGGCGCGGGTCGTGACCGGTCCGCTCGGCGATGCTGCGCGCGAGGTCGTGCCAGCTGACTTCGCCCGCATTAGCGAGGTGGCGGATGCCGGTTTCGCAGTCGAGCAGCAGGTCGAGCGTGGCATGGACGAGATCAGGGACATAGGTCGGCGAGACGATTGCCTGGTCGCCGACATCGTCGATATGCTCGCCGCGCTTCAATCGTTCGATCAGGCCATAGGCGAAGTTGTGGCGGTCCCACGGTCCGAAGAAGGTGCTGGTGCGGATGACGAGCGAGTCGGCGTTGGCGGCGAGGACTCGCGCCTCGGCCTCAGCCTTGCTGTGGCCGTAGGCGCCGCGGGGCGAGATCAGGTCGGCCTCAAGATAGGGGCGACCGAGCTGGCCGTCGAATACGAGGTCCGACGAGAAGGTGACGTAGGGGATGCCGGCAATGCGGCAGGCGCGGGCAATCTGCTCGGCACCGAGGGTGTTGATCGCGAAACATTCGTCGGGCCTCTCTTCGGCTTCCCACGTGCGGACGAAGCCGGCGGCGTTGATCACCGCCCAGGGGCGCTCTCGCTCAATCGCGGCGGCGATTGAAGCCCTGTCGGTGATGTCGAGCTCGGCGCGGGTGGTCAGGCGCCAGGCGAGGCCGCGGTGCTGACAGATCCGTGCGAACGCATGTCCAAGGGTGCCGGTTGCGCCGGTGATGAGCAGCTTGCGACCGGGAAGGCGATCGTCGGCGGGCGCGTGGTGGGTCGCGTAGAAGCGCCCGGGGCGGTGCCACCAGCCGGGTTGGTCGAGGACGGGGTGATCGGCGGTGCCGTTTCGCGCGAGTTTCTCGGCGAGGTCGCCGACGAGGGTGCGGCGGAGGGTAGGGCCGCGCGCATCGAATGCGCCGGCTTCGTAGTGGCCGTCGCGGCGGATGAGCAAGGAGCGCCAGTCGACCGCGCCGACCAGCGCCCACAGGGTGACGGCGCGCAGGTCGATGCCTTCGGCGCGGACGGTTTCGGAGTCACGCCAGACGTCGAGGAACCAGCGTGCCTGTTCCTCGCGGGTGCAGCCGTGATGGACTTCGCCGACGACGAGGGGGATTTGGTAGCGAGCCCAAACTTCGCGCAGGCGCTCGGCGGTGCCGACCTTGGTCGCGACCTCGGGAATTCGGACCGCCTCGATATCGGCGTAGCAGTGGCGGCCATTGTCGCCGGGGACGACATCGGGGTGAAGATCGAGCCGGTCGTCGAGGAAGCGCTCGGAGGTGAGATAATGGTCGACGCCGATCAGGTCGGGGGTGGCGGCGCCGTCATCGAATGCGGCGAGACGATCGGGCGAGACGCCGTCTTGGACCATCCAGTCGTGAAAGGGGTGGCCGGGACGGACTCTGCCGGCGAGGAGGTCGATACTCAGCCAGCGGCGTTCGTTCTCGTGGGCAGCCTGGTAGGCGAGTGCGGGGGTCGAGAAGACCCGACCGAAATCCTCGGTGACGAGCAGTCTTGCGGCGGGGTTGATCGCGCGGACGGCGCGCATCGCGGCGGCGATGCCTTCGCAGTGGGTGGTGAGCGCGTTGAGCGTCGCCGACATGCGTCGGCGGTGGGGGTACCAGTGGCCGTAGAGGAATGACAGGCGTGCGGTGGTCAGCGGCTCGTTGACTGGCGTCCAGGTGTCGATCCACGGGTAACGCTTGGCAACCGCTCCGGCGTAAGCGGAGAATTTGGCGGCCCAATCGGGGTCGTCGAGGCTGATCCAGGCCGGTCCCGAGCCATGGTGGACGAGCCCGGCGATGACGCGGATGCCGTGCGCGCGGAGCCGCTCGAGGCGTGGGTCGTGCCAGCTGAAGTCAAGCGTTTCGGGGCCGTCGCGCGCGACATGCTCCCACAGGATCGGGTAGCGGATCGCCTTGATACCGAGCGCGGCGATCGCGTCGATGTCATCAAGGCGGTCCCAGTGGCCGGTCTCGACGAGCTGATCGCGCCATGCGTCGCCGATGCGAACGACGGTGCATTCGACGCCCCCCCACAGCTCGAGCCCAGAGGGCTCGAGCTGTGGGGGGCGGCAGCCTTCTGCACGATGCGAAGGCGTCATGGGGTCAACCTTTCTGGTCAGGCGACAATGCGCATCGAGGTTGAGGAAGCAGGAGCGGTGGTCGCGCCGAGCTTCGCCTTGCGGGCCGCATCGATCCGTCGGAAAGTCGCGAGCGCCTGTCCGACGATCTGGTCCATGTTGTAGTAGCGGTAGGTCGCGAGGCGACCGACGAAAGTGACGCCGGTGGTGGCGTCGGCAAGTGCTTCGTACCGCTTGAATAACGCCTGGTTCTCAGGGCGCGGGATGGGGTAATAGGGGTCGCCCTCGGCCGCCGGATATTCGAGCGTGATGCTGGTCTTCGCCGAAGTCTGGCCGGTGAGATGCTTATACTCGCTGATGCGGGTGTAGGGGATGTCCTCGGACGGATAGTTGACCGTTCCGACTGACTGATATTCGGCCTGGTCGAGTGTCTTGTGCTCGAACTTCAGGCTCCGGTAGGGCAACTTGCCGAAACGAAAATCGAAATATTCGTCGATCGGTCCGGTGTAGATGATGTGCGCCGCCTCGACCTCGTCCTTAAGGTCGCGATAGTCGGCGCCGAGCGCGATATCGATGTTGGGGTGGTCGAGCATCGCCTTGAACATCACGGTGTAGCCGTCGGCGGGCATCGCCTGATGCTTGTCGGC
>JANMWM010000053.1:0-22567 GCA_031394005.1 Sphingomonas sp. | reverse complement strand
ACCACTGCGCAACCTTCGGTAACCTTAGTATTTAATACCACTTGCTGCGCTGTCCCAAGCGGGACTTTTGTGCTTTGGGATGGGACAATGTCCCACTCCGCTCGACGGGCCATTAACTCACGTGTCGATCGATCGCTTGTGCGGCGAATATGGCGCGAACGTCGAACAGGTTGCACACCGGCTGACGACATTGAGCCGCGATGGCGCCCGCGGCGTGCCGTTTTTCATGATCCGGGTCGATGCGGCGGGGAATATTTCCAAACGCTATGCGGGAAGCAGCTTCCCCTTTTCGCGCTTCGGCGGGACATGCCCGCGGTGGAATTTGCACGCCGCTTTCCAGAATGCGGGCAAAGCGATCAGCCAAGTCATCGAGACCCCCGACGGGCAGCGATTCTTCACCATTTCGCGGACGATCGAGCGGCCGATCCGGCCCGATGTGCAGTCGGACGGACTGCTCGCGGTCGGGCTCGGGTGCGAGCTGCGCTATGCCGGGAAGTTGCATTGCGCGGCGGGGATCGACCTGGCCAACCCGCCGATCACGGCGGTCGGCCCGGCTTGCGCTCTCTGCCCGCGGATGAATTGCCCCCAGCGCGCAACCGCGCCGGCGGGACGGATGCTGGCGGTCGACGAGAATCGCAAGACCATCTCGCCGTATCCGTTCGTGCCGGCATAGCTGCTTTGCAATTTGCGGTGTGCAACGGCTAGAGCCGCGACCATGACCAGCACGCTTCCCGAACGCATCGCCGCAGCTTCGACCTTGCCTGAGCTCGAGGCGCTGCGCGTCGCCGCGCTGGGCAAGTCGGGGGAGATTACCGCGCTGCTGAAATCGCTCGGGCCGATGAGCCCCGATGAGCGCGCGGTCGAGGGGCCGAGGATTCATGCGTTGCGCGAGGGAGTAACGAGCGCGATCGCGGCGAAAAAGGCGGTGCTCGAGGCCATCGGGCTTGACGCGCGGCTGGCGACCGAGCGGCTCGACCTGTCGCTCCCGGCGCGGGAGACGCCGCGGGGTTCGGTCCATCCGGTGAGCCAAGTGATGGACGAGCTTACCGAGATTTTCGCCGACCTGGGCTTCGCCGTCGCCGAAGGGCCCGAGATCGAGGACGACTGGCACAATTTCACCGCGCTCAACATTCCCGAGACCCACCCCGCGCGGGCGATGCACGATACGTTCTACCTTGCCGGCGACCATCAGCGGCCGATGGTCCTGCGCACGCACACCTCGCCCGTCCAGATCCGCACGATGATGGCGAACAAGCCGCCAATACGGATCATCGCCCCGGGCCGCGTCTATCGCAGCGACAG
Source organism: Sphingomonas sp. (assembly GCA_031394005.1). Classification (GTDB taxonomy): domain Bacteria; phylum Pseudomonadota; class Alphaproteobacteria; order Sphingomonadales; family Sphingomonadaceae; genus Sphingomicrobium. The sequence goes on along the minus strand of JANMWM010000053.1, from coordinate 21,265 downwards.
CGACGCCACCCACACCCCGATGTTCCACCAGATCGAGGGGCTGGTGATCGACAAGGGCATCACCATGGGCCACCTCAAATGGACCCTGGAGACGTTCCTGAAGGCGTTCTTCGAGCGCGACGACATCGTCATCCGGCTTCGCCCGTCCTATTTCCCGTTCACCGAGCCTTCGGCCGAGATCGACATCGGCTGGTCGATGGAAAAGGGGCGCCGCGTGGTCGGTGGGTGCGAGGGGTGGATGGAAGTGCTCGGCTCGGGAATGGTCCACCGCAGGTTGATCGAGGCGTGCGGGCTCGACCCCGCCGAGTGGCAGGGCTTTGCTTTCGGGACCGGTGTCGACCGGCTGGCGATGCTCAAATATGGCATGAGCGATTTGCGCGCCTTCTTCGACGGCGATCTGCGCTGGATGAAGCATTACGGCTTCTCCGCGCTCGACGTGCCCACGCTTAGCGGGGGAGTCGGCGCATGAAATTCTCGCTGTCGTGGCTGAAGGAGCATCTCGACACCGATGCCGAAGCGGGCGCGGTCGCCGACACGCTCAACCGCATCGGTCTGGAGGTAGAGGGGGTCGACAATCCGGCCGAGGCGCTCGCCCCGTTCAAGGTGGCGAAGGTGCTCACCGCCGCGCCCCACCCGCAGGCCGACAAGCTGCAGGTACTGACGGTCGACACCGGCGACGGCCCGCCACTTCAGGTGGTGTGCGGCGCGCCTAATGCCCGCGCGGGGATGATCGGGGTGTTCGGCGGGCCAGGGGCTTATGTGCCGGGCAGCAACATGACGCTCAGGAAAGCGGCGATTCGCGGGGTCGAATCGGACGGAATGATGTGCTCGGTGCGCGAGTTGATGCTTGGCGAGGAACATGACGGGATTATCGAGCTTGCCGGGGATGCTCCGGTCGGCGCTCGCTTCGCCGATTATGCCGGGCTCAACGATCCGGTGTTCGACGTCGCGATCACCCCCAACAGGCAGGATTGCATGGGCGTGCGTGGCATCGCGCGCGATCTTGCGGCGGCGGGCCTGGGGACGCTGAGGCCGCTGGCAAACGTTTATGAGATGGGCGGTTGCGAGCCGCTCGCCACGAGTGGCGAGGCACCGCCGGTGCGGACTGACGACCCCGAGGGCTGCCCGGCCTTCTTCGCGCAGGCAGTGGCGGGCCTGTCCAATGGCGCATCGCCGCCGTGGTTGCAGAGGAAGCTCAAGGCGGCGGGGCAGAAGCCGATCTCGGTGCTGGTCGATATCACCAATTTGCTGTCGATCGATCTTGGCCGACCGCTTCACGTCTATGACAGTGCCAAGCTTGATGGCGGGCTGGTGGCGCGAAAGGCGCGGGCGGGGGAGATCGTCGTGGCGCTCAATGGCAAGGAGTATTCGCTCGACGAGACGATGACGGTCATCGCCGATGACGCGCAAGTTCACGACATCGGCGGGATCATGGGCGGCGAGCACAGCGGCGTGTCCGGTTCGACCACGGACATCATCATTGAATGTGCTTATTTCGACCCGCCACAGATTGCGCGGACCGGGCAGAAGCTGAACCTGACCAGCGATGCGCGCCAGCGGTTCGAGCGGGGGGTTGATCCGGCGTTTCTCGACGAGGGACTGGCCATCGCGACGCGGTTGGTCATCGAGCATTGCGGCGGTACGGCCAGCCCGGTGACCCGAGCAGGCCGACCGCCGCTGGAGCCGAAACGCGTGGCATTTGATCCGGGCCTGACGTTGGCGCTGGGGGGTATCGCTGTTCCCGCGGAGCGCCAGCGCGCGATCCTGACATCGCTTGGCTTCCGGCTCGATGGCGGCGACGCGGTCGTTCCCTCCTGGCGGCGCGACATTGATGGTCCCGCCGACCTGGTCGAGGAAGTCACGCGGATCATCGGCTTCGACCATATTCCGTCAACCCCGCTCCCCCGTGCCGAGGGCGTAGCGAGGCCGACCGCAACCCGCTCGCAGCTAGTCGAACGTCGGGTGCGGCGCGCGGCCGCTGCGCGAGGTCTCAACGAGGCGATCAACTGGAGCTTCATTCCCACCGCCGACGCCGATCGGTTCGGCGGTGCGCCGTGGACTGTGGCGAACCCGATCAGCGAGGAGATGAGGGCGATGCGTCCGTCGCTGCTCCCCGGGCTGGTCGCGGCGGCGCGGCGCAATACCGATCGCGGGGCGTCGACGATCCGACTGTTCGAGATCGGGCGGCGCTACCTTGCCGAGGGCGAACGCGAGACGGCCGCGATCCTGCTCGCCGGCGAGCGCACCCTACGAGATTGGCAGTCAGGCAAGGCGAACGGCTTCGATCCCTTTGACGCCAAGGCGGAGGTTCTCGCGCTGCTTGAGGCGGCGGGCGCGCCGGTGGCGAACCTGACCCTCACTCCAGATGCGGGGCCGACCTGGCACCCGGGACGCTCGGCGACGCTCGGACTCGGGCCGAAGACGATTCTCGCCGCATTCGGCGAGCTTCACCCGCACCTGGCAAAGGAAATTGACGCCCCCGCCGGGACGATTGCCGCCGAAATCTACCTCGACGCCATCCCCACGCCGCGATCGAGCGGACGATCACGGGCGGCGTTCTTTCCGCCCGCGCTGCAGGCGGTGACTCGTGACTTCGCGTTCATTGTCCCGGAGACCGTCACCGCCGACGCACTGGTGCGCGCGGTGCGGGGCGCGGACAAGGGGGTCATCACCGGCGCGCGGCTGTTCGACCGGTTCGAGAGCGAAGCGGGGCTGAGCCTGGCGTTGGAAGTCACGCTCCAGCCGGGCACGAAGAGTTTCACCGATTCCGAGATCGCCGAGGTTTTGGCGAAGATTATCGCTGCGGCCGGGAAATTGGGTGCGCGGCTCCGCGGCTGATGTTCGCGCCGCCTTCGCCGAGCAGGCGGGGTGGTGCCGGGCGCTCGGCTCGCCGCTGACCGCGATGGTGTGCGACCAGCTCGCCGAGCGGCCGTGGCCCGAGAGCGAGGTGGCGCGGCGGCTGTGCGAGTGGCCGGGCGATCCACGGCCGTCGGGTGATGCGGTGCCGCTCAGGGTGTGTGGCGGGCTTCACGCCGGGGTCCGGTCCGGGGCGCTGTCGACGCTCGCTGCCTGCTATCCGCCGCACGTCTTGGCCGGAGCCGAAGTGCTGGGCGCGGCGATCGACGAGGCGATGGCATCGCCGGGGTTGGCGGAGTGGCTCGACCGGCCGCCGCAGACCAATGAGGTCGGGCGGTCGAATGCGCTATTCGCCGGACTGCTTGCTTTCATCGATCGTTTCCCGCTGCCGCTGGCGCTGTTCGAGCTCGGGGCGAGCGGGGGGCTCAACCTCAGGATGGACCGCTTCGGTTATGACCTTGGCGGGCTTCGCACGGGCGACTCCGCCTCGCCGCTTCAGCTCAGGCCCGGCTGGACCGGCGTGCCGCCACCCGAAGCGCGGGTCGAGGTGATCGGACGTCATGGCGTCGACCTGACGCCGCTCGATCCGCTGCGCGACGGCGACCGGCTGCTTGCTTTCGTGTGGGCCGATCAGACGCAGCGGATCGCGCAGCTCGAGGCGGCGCTCATGGTCGCGGCGGAAAATCCCGTGACGCTCGACACCGGCGACGCTGCCGAATGGATCGAGGCGAAGCTCGCCGAGCCGCAACTCGAAGGCGCCAGCCGCCTCATCTATCACTCGATCGCGTTCCAATATTTCATGCCGGAGAGCCAGCAGCGCGTTGCTGCGGCGATCGAGCGGGCGGGTCAGCGGGCCACTGAAACCACGCCGATCGGCTGGTTGCGGTTCGAGCGCACTCCCGACGAACAGGATCCGACGTTGCGACTGAAGAGCTGGCCGGGCGGGAAGAATCGCCTGCTGGCGACGTCACACCCGCATGGAACCTACGTTAACTGGCTGGGCGACGTTCCAGCGCGTTAATCGCTTCATGCACCCGCGCCTCGAGTTCGGGGCGCTTGAGGCCGGGCGGGATGACCTCGCCGACGCGCCAGGTAACAAGCCCGGGGCGCTTGACCAGACCGCGCGGCCAGACCCGCCCGGCGTCCATTGCCACCGGCACTACGGGCAGGCCAGCCGCCCGATATAGCGCTGCAAACCCCGGCTTGAGCTCGGGCCTCTCGCCGACGGGGACGCGCGTTCCTTCGGGAAAGATGACCACCGGCCGGCCGGCCGCCGCCGCCGCCCTGCCCGCCGCGACGAGGTGGCGCAGCGCCGCCGGCCCCGCCTCGCGGTCGACGCCGATGACACCATGGATCTGGGTCAGCCAGCCGAAGAAGGGCATGTGGCTGAGCTGGCGCTTCATGACGACGATCGGGGCGTCGAATACGCGCAGCGTGGCGACCGCTTCGTACATCGACTGATGCTTGACCGCGAACAGCACGGCTCCGGATGGAATTTCGCCCTCGAAGCGCTCCTCGATCCCGATCAGGTGGCGCGTGAGGAAAAAGTGAAATATCGACCAGCCGCGGACTACCACGCGCATCGGTTTCTCGCCGAGGACCGACACCGCGAGGCCGGACAGCACGTAAATCAGGGTGCCTGGGTAGAAAATCAGGTTGAACAGCAGCGAGCGAACCAGGTTCATATGTCGAGCCATACCGCCATCCGCCGAAGCAGATATTTATTATATTCGGCAAACAGGGTCATGAGGTTCGGCTTGGTCCGCACGGCGTCGGGGGTGATCTCGTATCGGCGGCCAAGGTGGTTCTGGAATTCATAGTGCGCTCGGCGCATGTGCCAGTCACTCGTGACCAGCGTCAGCGAGCGGTAGCCGTGGGTGTCGAGCCAACGCTTGGCTTCCTCGGCGTTGGAGCGGGTATCGACGCTTTCCGAGCCCAGGTCGACGCAGCAATCGAGCAGGTTTCGCTTGCCGTGGAGGCGCGCGGCGAGATCGGCCTTGGTCACCGCCGGGTCGGTGCCCGCGATCAGCATTCGCGTCGCGCGGTGGGCGGCGAGGCGCGCGATGCCCTCCTCGATGCGACCATTGCCGCCGGTGATGACGACGATCGCCTCGGTCGTCGCGCCGGCGGGGGCGGGATTGCCGAGCGACACCGCGAACAGTGCGAACAGGATCGCGTAAAGGAGCAGGACGAGGCTGGCCGCGCGGGTCGTCACAGGCTGCTCCTCAGCGCCGCGAGCACGGCCGAGCGCGCAACGAGGGTGGCCATTGCCGCCATTGCCAGCGGGAGCAGCGCGAGCAGAGCCATGTCGTGGCCGTGGAGCACCTTGCCACCGGCGAGCTCGCCGATCCAGCTTGCCGCGCTGCCAGCGATCAGCAGCAGCGCGCCGCCTGCGGCGATCCCTCCGGCAAGCCCGCCGACCAGCGAGTCGATCGCAATGCGGCGCTGGAAAAGGTTGGCGATCTGCAGGTCATTGGCGCCGATACCGTGGATGATTTCGATCGTCGAGCGGTTGGTGTCGAGCGCGCCGCGCGTCGCCAGCACGACTGCCGCCGCGCTGGCGAGGCCGACGAGCAGGACCAGTGCTGCGGCGAGCCAGCTCAGCGAGCGCAGTCCCTTGAGCAGCGGGCGCAAGCTGTCGGCATGAGCAACGAAGCGCGCGCCGGGGACGGCCTTCTCAATGCCCAGGCCGATCGCTGCCGGGTCAGCGCCGGGCTTGAGGTCGACGTCGATCAGCGCGGGCAGCGGCAAGTCGGCCCCCGCCCCGGCCGGGCCGAGCCAGCGCTCGAGAGTCGCGCGCATTTCTGCGACGGGCACGGGCCTTACCGCCGCGACGCCTTGCGTGGACCGCGCCGCCGCCACGGCCGCGTCCTGCCTCGCCGCGCCATCCGCAAGCTGGATCGAATAGCGCTCGTTGACCCCTGCCGCGACCAGTCCGGCGGTGTTCGCGAGCGCGATTCCGGCGGCGGCGACGACCAACATAATAAAGGTCATGATCGCGATCACCCACGGCGTCGCGCCTCGCACCCCTCTGCCGGGGAGCAGCCGCCGCTCGGGCGGGGCGGGCAGCAACCAGTTCTTCACGAGGCCCGCGCCGGCGGATGACGCAACGCCCCGGTCGGATCGACCAGCGCGCCATTTTCGAGCCGGATCAGTTGCGCCCCGGGCGTCCCCGCGATCAGCCCGAGATCGTGCGTCGCGACGAGCACCGTCGTCCCCTGGCGATTCAGCGCGATCAGCAGGCTCAGGATGCGCTGGGCCATCGCCGCGTCGACATTGCCCGTCGGCTCGTCGGCGATGATCAGTTCGGGCGCAGCAATGACCGCGCGCGCAATCGCGACGCGTTGCTGCTCGCCGCCCGACAGCGTGGCCGGGCGCGCACTGGAACGGTCGCTCAAACCGACCCAGGCGAGCATTTCGCGCACCGGCCCCTCAACCGCCGCCTCGTTACCTCCGCCAATGCGCAACGGCAGCGCGACATTGTCGAAGACGCTGAGGTGGCGGACCAGGCGGAAGTCCTGGAATACGACCCCGATGCGGCGGCGCAGCGGAGGCATCGCGTCGCGCGGGGCGTCGTTGATCGGCTCGCCGAACAGGCGGATCGCACCACGCGTCGGGCGCTGGGCGAGGTAGAGCAGTTTCAGCAGCGAGGTCTTCCCCGCGCCCGAAGGACCGGTGAGAAAAGTGAACCCGCCTCTGTCGAGTCGGAAATCGAGGTCGCGCAGGACTTCGCTGCCGGTGCCATAGCGCAGCCCGACCCGCTCGAACTCGACGATCGCTGCTTCCCCCATCACGCCCTCGTGTCGCACAGGTCCCTCGTGTCGCACAGGGGGCGCCGCCTTGCCAAGCATCGGCGATTGCTGTTTACCGCGATCAGCTTTCCCGGGAGTTGGCGCGCGCATGATTTTGACCTGTCCCGCCTGCCAGACGAGCTACAGCGTCAAGGACGGAGCGATCCCGCGGCAGGGCCGCACGGTGCGCTGCGCGTCGTGCAAGCATAGCTGGCATCAGGCGGGCGAGGCGGCGGCAGCGGCCCCGGCGCCGGTGGAGCCCGAGATCGCAGCTCGGGACGAAGCAGTTGCCGCTCAGCCCGTGCCGGAGTCTGTCGCTTTATCAGCGGAGGCGCCCGAGATGCTCGGCACTGCGCCGGAGACCGAGGCGAGTGAGCCATTCGTTGCTCCGGAATCGGCCGCCGTCGCCGAGCCAGATGGCTTGGACGAGGCGCAACCGCTGGACGATCTTCCGTCCGACCCCGCCGCTATTGCGGACGACAGCGGCTGGAACGACGCGCCCTATGACGACAATGATGCCGCGCCGCGGCGCAAGGGGGCGCGGATCATTCTCGTGCTCGTCCTGTTCGTCGCCGTGATCGCCGCCGCCGCCTATTTCCTCGCCCCGCGCCAGTGGATGGCCCGCGCCGGCCTCGCCGAGGCGAGCGCCGACAGCCCGTTAAAGCTCATGGTCACCAGCCAGAACCGGCAAAAGCTCGCCAGTGGCAACGACCTCGTGTCGCTCAGCGGTCGCGTCATCAATCCGACCGACCGGGCTGAAACCGTTCCTGCGCTCGAGGCAGACTTGCGCGATGGCGGCGGCAAGCTGGTCTACAGCTGGATGATCCCGCCTCCCGCGGCGCGGCTTGCGCCCCGGGCAAGTGCGAGCTTCAACGCCGCCGAGCTCGGCGTGCCCGCCGACGCGACCTCGCTGACACTGCGCTGGGCGAGCTAGTCAAAGCTTAGGGAAATTCGATGAGGGTGGCGACGACGTGCTGGCCGTCGATCAGCAGCGAGGTATCGCGCTTTGCCACCGCGCCGGCCGGAGCAGGCGCGTGGTAGTCGATCGTCGCGGATTCGAGGATGCGGACGGTGACCAGCGCGCTGGCGGTCACCGCACTCGGTCGGAAGAGAGCGCCTTGCGGAGCGGCGGGGGCCTCAGCAAAGGCTGTGGCGGCGGTGAGAAGCATCGCGAACATCGCGCCATCAAGGCACCGTCGGTGGCAAAGGTAAACGACCGATTTACCATTGTCCCTGTGCGGGACGAAGGTTGGCGATGGCTTTGCCCGTTGCGTGGCTCGAAAGCCTTTGCTAGGGGCCGCGCCTTGCCAAGGGCTCCCGATCGTTGAGCCTGTTCACGTGCGGTCGTGGCGGAATGGTAGACGCGCAGCCTTGAGGTGGCTGTGGCCGAAAGGCCGTGGAAGTTCGAGTCTTCTCGACCGCACCATATTTGTCCCGGAGCCTTCGGGCGGTGGGAGGCGAACCTCGTGACGAACGGGCTTTCCCGCGCAACCCCCTAGATCCTGTTTGCGGTGACACTCGCGACGCGGACGCAGACCTTCGGCAATCCGCTGCTCGGCTTCAACGAGCAATTTTATCTGCTCGTCGGCGACCGCATGGCCCATGGCGGGGTGCTGCCGTTCATCGACATCTTCGACCGCAAGCCGTGCGGGCTGTTCCTGATCGATGCCGCGACCCGACTCTTGGGGGGCGAGGGGACGCTCCACTAGCAGCTCGTCGCGGTGGTGTTCGTCTTCGCGACGGCGCTGGTGATCGCGGGTGATGCGCGGCGGTTCGCAGGCGGGGCGGGCGCGCTTGCCAGGGCGATCGCTTACCTTGTCTGACTGGCGCTGCTGAGCGGCGAGGGCGGGCAGGCGCCGGTATTCTACAATCTGCCGGCGCTGCTTGCCGCCGCGGCGACGATGCGGCTGGTCGGGCGCGACGACGCCCCGTCGATTGGAGCCGGGGCGTTGCCAATGCTGCTCGTCGGGCTGGCGATGCAGATCAAATATACGGCACTGTTCGAGGGGGTGTATCTGGGGCTCGCGCTGCTCGTTGTGGGTCACCGTGCGGGACAGTCGACGGGACGGTCGATTGTCATCGCTGCGGCGTGGATCGCGGTCACGTTGGCCCCGACCTTCGTTGCTTGGGCAGACTACGTCGCAATCGGGCATGGCGGTGAATTCGTCTTTGCCAACTTTGTTTCGCAATGGGGGCGCCTTTCCGATCCCTTGGCGACGGGCGCGTTAGGCCTTTTCAGAATCGCGGGGATTCTCGCGCCATTGCTGGATTGCGCCGCGTTGCCGCCTGCAGAAGCAAGAGCGAGTCGCGAGTTGCGGTTCATTCAAATGTGGCTCGCCGCCGCGATCGGCGGGGTGTTGGTCATGCACAGCTTCCCCAGTCCTCATTACGGCCTGCCGTTGCTCGCGCCGGCCGCGATCGCCGCGGCGCCGCGGCTGGGGGGATCGGCGCACGCGGAGGGTGACTGCGCTGCTCCTGGTGGCCGCGCTGATCGCTTCGCAGCTACTGCTCGCCGGCCAGCGTCGGGCGAGGGGCGGGGCGAGTGATGCGGTACGGCTCGAAGCGGCGGCGGCGGCGCATGGCGGGCGTCTGTATGACTATGACGGACCGCCCGCGCTCTACCGGCTGACGCATAGCTGCCTGCCGTCGCGCTTCGTCTTGCCCGGCCACCTCGACTCCGCCAACGAGGCGAGCGCCGCGGGATTGGGCGTCGATTCCGTGACCAAGACGCGCCAATTCATGGCAAGCCACTCGGCGAGCGTGATGTTCGACCTGCCGCTGTTCGAACGCGGCAATCGCGCGACGCTGGCGATCGTCACTGCAGAGCTGGCGCGCCACTACGTCCTCGCCACCGATGTCAGAACCGGCAAGCGCCACCGCCTGGTATATCGGCGTCGTAGCTGAATAAGTCGTGCCGAACGACTATGGTAGATGCGTCGCGCCGCTCGAGGCGACCTCGATCGAGTGTACCGCGCGGATGGCGCCCAGCCGCACGGTCGGCTTGTCGCCGCTGACCGTCGCGCTCGCGCCGAGCTCGACGGCGGCGTGGATCGCTTTCGCTGAGGAGGCGGCAATCCGCACATTATAATGTCCGTAAGCGACCCGGTCGAACAGGAAATAACCGTCGAAATCACTCTGTGCTGTACTGGCAAGCTTTCCGTCGGCGACCAGTTCGAGTTCAACCCCTTCGTAGCCACCGCCGCCGTCCTTGACGAGTACGCCCTCGATGCTGCCCGATCCGACCAACCCGATCTCGACTTCGACGGCGATCCCGGCGCGCGGCGTGACGACCTGCAGCGCCTTGCGCGGCGTGAGATTGGGATCGCTCAGCGTCGACTGGTCGATTCCGACCGCGATCGGCTGATAGGTCGTCAGCCCCGCGACGGTCGACGTGCCGCGCTTGTCAGTCGGCGCTTGCGCGACGCGCGTGCCGGTGGTGATCAACACGCCAGGCTCGTCGGGTTCGCCCGGATCGCGCGTGCCATTGTCGTTGAGATCGCGATAGACGTGGGCGCGGATCATCCCCCCGCTCGCCATCGGTAGCCGGGAAGGCTTGAACCCCCGCGCCGGGTCGAGCGAGAAGTTCATGTTGAAGCCGAACGCAATCGACCCGTCGCTCGCCCCCTCGCCCGTCAGCGCCAGCGCGATGCTGTTGAACCGGCGAATGTAGGACAGCCGCGCCCGCCCCCGCCGCGCTTCATTGTCATAACCGAGCCCGGCGTCCCAATCGGCCTTTTCCGAGGCCGACCAATAGGCCGATAGCTCGGCGAGCTTGAGGCGCGCCGAGGATTTGAGATCGAACGTGCTGCTTCCTCGCAATCGCACGCGGCCGATGTGCCCCGATCCGATCAACGTCGCCTCGAGTTCGTCGGCGTGGGACACTACCAGACCGCTCTTGTCGCTGGTACGTCGCCAACGAAGGTCGGTACCGAGGTTGAATCGCCCGATACTGGCCGACAATCGCCCCGCCGCCTCAAGCGAGCGTGCACCGCCGGGACGGTCGATCACGCGCAGCGACGCGCTGGCCGGGAAGACGCTCCGCCCGATCTTCAACGGGGCGCCAAGCGACAGCTGCGCCTGGCGGATCGCACGTTCGCGGATCCCGTTCAGTCGGAAATTGCTCGCGGCGAGTGCCTCGGCCGAAACGTCGACCGGGCCGATCTTGCCGAGCAGCGAGGCGCGCGCGGCCATTCCGCCATGGCTTTCGCGCACACCCGCAATCTCGACCAGCGCGCTGCCGATCGACCGCCGCACCGTCCCTTCCACATAGGTCAGCCGCTCGTCGTCGACGATTTGCATGGTCGCGGCGAGTTCTACCGAGGTGCGTTTGTCGAGCCCATGCTCCAGCGCAACGCTCGCCTGGAGTTTGGGCAATGCGCTATTGTCGGGCGGCCGCGCCCGCAAGGCGATCAGCTCGCGCGCGGGCTGGTTGACCCCGGCCCAGTACCAGGTCGTCCCCGGCGGGGCGGCGGCATCCGCGACGTCGACCGTCTCGCTGCGGGTGCGGATCTGCCCCTGAGGACCGTAGAACCGCACCTCGAGCTCGTTAGAGCCATAGCGCAGCTGGACATCGTCGAACCGGTAACGCTGGTCCCCGCTGGCAGGGGCGAAGCCGAGCAGCTCGCCGTTGCGATAGAGCTCGGCCTCCCACCCGGCGGGAAGATCGCCCTCGAGATGAGTGCGATCGAACGCAGTCGGAGTCGACAGCGGGCGATTGGTCACCTCGACCCCACGCCCGACACGCCCGACGCCGATCAGACGGCTATCGAACCCGGCGACGTCACCGACCCCGAAATGGGTCGCGCGCAGCGGGCCGAGTAGTTGGCCATCGGGATCGGACTTGTAGGCTCGAAAGCGCACGCTGTCGGGGCGGCCGCGCGCGTCGGTCGTCGCCTGCGCTTCGTAGGACATGTTGGCGAGTTCGCCCGCGGCGAGCAGCGCGGCGTAGCGATCGACCCGGGCGCCGTTCCTCGCACTATAGGTCACTCCGCCGCTGACGACGAAGTCGAGCGCGGGGGCGCGCCACAGGCGATAGGGCAGGCGGACCTGCGGCAACTGGCCCAGGCTGAGGCTGGCGTGGGTCAGCCGCGCGGCGCGGTCATGGCGCTCTTTCGCCAGCTCGACCGGTAGTTTGGCGTCCGAACTGAGCAGCAGCATCGATCCGCCGAGCGACGGCTTGACGCCAATCTGGAACCAGCGCGCCAGCGCGGATGTCTCGACGCACCAGCCATCGGGAGTCAGGCGGACCGTGCCGCTGGTCATTATCTCGCTTTTGCCCGCGCCCCACGATGCGTGCCCGGTGGCGAGGTCGATCGCGATCTTGTTGCTTTCCTTGAATGCCCAGCCGGTCGCGCGCTTGGCGCCGACATCGATCCGCATCGGCACGTCGAGCGTCGTTAGGAAATCGCCGAAATTGACGCACGTCCCCTCGGGCGTAGCATAGGCGCGAACCCCGTCACCGAGGCGCAGCTGACGGATGTTGACCTCGAGCACGAACTGGTCGTCGGGGTCGGCACTCCACGACGGCGCGATCGGTGCCGAGGCAGCGCCGGTCGCGACGCTGCCCGCGGCGAGCGCCGGCAACGTCAGCGCGGCAACGAGGCCGCGGACGAGGCTTTTGCCCAGGCGCAAACGCGTCCCCCGCGATCTCTTTCGACTTAGCGCAGTACCGCGCTGGTCTGGGCGATCACTTCGGTACCCATCTCGGTAGTCTCGAGATATTGCACCGTAACCGGGCCGCTGGCGGCAGATGCGAGCTTGTCGCTGACCGGGATCGAGACGCTGCGCTGGCCGACTTCTGTATAAACCGCGATGCCGCGCTGGATCGCGATCGGGTCCTTGATCCCGGCTTTAAGCACGCGCACTTCGCCATAGGTCGAGCGGCTGCCGGTGCGGGTCAGGTCCATGGCGACGGCGGGCTTGCCGCCTTCCTTGGCCATGTGGACGTTGGCGATCCCTGCCTTGGCGCTAAGTGAGCCGAGGCGGACGATGACCGGGATGGTGACGCCATAAACCGGAGTCAGCGAAAAGCTGATACCCTTAGCATCGGCCTGCGCGGCGGTCACGGGGCGCGGCTTGGGGATGGCGCGGAACAGCAGGTGGACGCGATATTCGCCGTCGGCCAGCCCGGCCGGGGCGCGCGCGGAAATGTTGATCGTCTGAGGCTGGTTGGGCGGAAGAGTGACTTTGCGCGGAGCATAGAGGATCATGTCCTCGGCCGCCTTTTCCGCTGCGGTCGGCGCGGTGACGTCGGTCAGCGAGCCGTCCGGGGTCATCCGCCGCAGCTCGAGGCTGACGCGATAGGTCGCGACATCGTCGCCGATATTGTTGAGGATGATCTGGGTCCCGCGGCTGCCGTTGAGCACAATCCGGGTCGGCGCGACGAGCAGGTCGCCGATTCCGGCCTGGGCGGGAGTGGCGAGTGCCGCAAGGGCAATCGGGGCGGCGAGCACGAGGCGAGCGAAACGCGGGAAATGGGTCACGAGCAAATCTCCGTCCAGTCTGGAGATGCTCTTCGTCCGAAATGGTTATTTAACTGCTAACCAACGCTGCGCCCGCGCAGTTATTCGACAGAAAAGGGGCCGCCGTCGCCGTCGACCCCCCTCTGGTCCGCTCGAGTGACCGCTGATAAGTTATAGTCGACCGTCACGTTGAGGTTGCCGATGTAGATGCCTTCGGTCGTGGTCGAATCGATCGGGAAGGGGGCTCCGACGGTGAAGTCGGATCCCGGCGCACCCGAGTTGGCCAGCGTCATCATGGGGACCGCGAGGCTCGTCGTCAGTTGGAGCGTCGTCGTGCCGTTGGTGAAACCGCTGGCTGCAATGTACATATGAACCAACTGCGATTTCGAGCCGGCGACGTTGAACATCGCCGGGATACCGGTCGTCGAGCAGGTCAGCCCAACCGTGCAGCTCAGCTCAGCGCACCAGCGCTGGTCAAGGTCACGGTGTAGCTCGTGCCGGCAACGAGGCTGGCGAGCAGGATGGTGCCAAAGTCCATGTTGTTCTTGGCAGTCAGCACCAGCGGCTTGACGATCTGTGCCTTAGCGGTGGCGGCCGTGACGGCGCTGACTGGAGCGGCGAGCGCGGGAGCGGCGGTGAAGGTGGCGGCGGCGACAGGCGAGTGAACTTGTCCATTTTGGTCCCCACTATTATTTGTCACGGCGGATTTCCAGGATCATCCCGGACCTCGCGAGGGATGTACTTAATCCCATTGGCTTTCGGCTTTTCTCCGCCGGAAGGTTACCGCCCGATTAAGGATTAACCTAAAACGGATGAATTCCTTCGCGACGTCACAAATAATCGACATCGACGTTGAAATCGCCGCGATAACCCCCGTCGACTTCGCCGGTGACGTGCAGCGCGCCGCCGATGCGGAAGGCCAGCGTCCCGTCGGCACCGATTCGCGGGGCGCCGGGCAAGTCGTTGGTGACGCTGTCGATGGCGATGTCGGTGCCGGTCAGGCCATGGAGCGCGATCCGGCCGGGCAGGGTGACCCGCACCGCACGTCCCGGCTCGCCGCGCACCATGATGCTGCCGACCATCGCCCGCCCGCCGATCGAGACGATCGTCCCGCTCGTGTGCCGCGACCCGTCGGGGTTGAGCGTCGCAGAGCCATCCCCGCTGCCTGCCAATACGATGCGGTCGAAGTCGAGATTGGCCTCGACCTGGAGCGCGACGGGGGCGGTGGCATCGGCCTGTGGCGTGGTGGTCGCAGTTGTGCACAGTCGGCACTGCGCCTCGGCCAGACCGGGATTTCCCGTCAGCGCCAGCGCCAGCGCCATTGCAGCGAGCAGGGATCGCACCAACATGGGGACCATCGTTAGGACCCAAGCGTTGAAAGAGGGTTAAGCGATCCATAACCAAGCAAGCGGAGGCCAGCATGGCGAGCGTCGACCAGTCGGACAGTAAGATCGAACGCAGCGACGCGGAGTGGCGCCAGCTGCTTAGCGAGGAGCGTTATCGCGTCCTTCGCAAATCCGGTACCGAGGCCCCCTATTCCGGCGAGCTGCTCGATAACAAGGCGGCAGGCGACTATGTCTGCGGCGCTTGCGGCGAGCCGCTGTTCGGCAGCGACGCCAAATTCGACAGCGGCTCGGGCTGGCCGAGCTTCACCGCTCCGGACGCGGCCGAGGTAGTCGAGGAAACCACCGACCGCAGCCACGGCATGTCCCGCACCGAGGTACGTTGTGCGAAATGCGAGGGCCACCTCGGCCACGTCTTCCCCGACGGACCGGGACCGACCGGGCTGCGCTATTGCATCAACTCGGCCTCGCTTGGGTTCACGCCGAAAAAGGGCGCCGAGTAGCGCGAGCGCGGGCGCTTCCCTTCCGGCGCGCGCGCCGCTAGCCATGCTCGCCGATGGTAATTTCGGTCCCCGCCCGCTCGCGTACGCAGCGTATCCTCATATGGGTCGGCGGAATCCTCGCCTTCCTGCTGATCGTCCTCGGCATCGCGGTCGCGGTCGCTGAATCGCAGCTTCCCGATTACGACCAGCTGAGGAAGCGCGGCGACCTTGGCCAGATGATCAGGATGCGCGCCGCCGACGGGTCGGTGCTGATCTCGCTGGGGCCGAGCTTCGGCCGCTGGCTGAGCTATGACCAGATTCCGGCGACGATGCGCGCGGCGATGATCGCGGTCGAAGACAAACGCTTCCGGTCGCATCCCGGAGTCGACCCGATCGGCATCGCCCGCTCGCTCCAGGTGCGCGTCACCAGCGGCAAGTGGAAGCAGGGCGGGTCGACGATCACCCAGCAGCTCGCGCGCAATATCTTCCTGACCAACCAACGGACCTTCGCGCGCAAGGCGCAGGAGGCGGTGCTGGCGCTCGCGCTCGAGCTCAAATTCTCGAAGGACCAGATTCTCGAGCTTTACCTCAACCGCGTCTATTTTGGCGGCGGCAGCTATGGCATCGATGCCGCGTCGCGAACATTCTATGGCCATGGCGCCGACCAGCTGAGCCTGGGCGAAGCGACGATCATCGCCGGACTGGTCAAGGCGCCGTCCAACTATTCCCCGACCGCCGACGCCGAAGCTGCGCGCGGCCGCGCCGCCGTGGTGCTAAGGGCGATGGTCGACAATGGCTTCATCAGCCGCGGCGCCGCCGTCGGGGTCGACCCCGCCACCGTCCAACTCCAGGCCGCGCCGCGCCAGAACAGCGTGCGCTATTTCACCGACTGGGCAATGCCCCAGCTCGATACGCTGATCGACCAGACGCACGAGCCGATCGACGTATGGACCACGCTCGATCCCAAGCTGCAGGGGGCCGCCGACCAGGCGATCAACGCCAATGCCCCAGGCGGGGCGCAGGGCGCGCTGGTCAGCCTCGATCGCGACGGCGCCGTGCGGGCGATGGTCGGTGGGCGCGACTATGTCTCGTCGATCTACAATCGCGCGACCCAGGCCGAGCGCCAGCCGGGATCGTCGTTCAAGTTGTTCGTCTATCTGAGCGCACTCGAAAGCGGAATGAAGCCGACCGATACGATGGTCGACCAGCCAGTCGATATCCAGGGATGGAAACCACGCAACTCGACGCGTGGCTATCTCGGCCCGGTGACGCTGCGCGAGGCTTTTTCGCGATCGATCAACACTATATCGGCGCAGATCGGCGCCAAATTGGGCTTTTCGACGATCGCCGACATGGCGCGCCGATTCGGCATCACTAGCGAGATTTCGACTTATCCCGCGATGGTTTTGGGCAGTAGCAACGTCCGCCTGATCGAGATGACCAAGGCGTTCGCGTCAGTCAGCAACCACGGCATCGCGGTCACGCCCTATGGCATCCGTAAGGTCGTCACCGCCGACGGGCGGCTGCTCTACACTCGCGACTCCAACGAGAATCGCGTACTCGTCGCGCCGTGGGTCGCGGCCGAGATGACCGATCTGCTGCAGTCGGCGGTGCTGTCGGGCACCGGTCGCGCGGCGCAGATCGGGCGCCCGGTGGCGGGCAAGACCGGGACCACCAGCTCGAACAAGGACGGCTGGTTCATCGGCTTCTCGTCGGGGCTGACGACCGGGGTGTGGATGGGCCGCGACGACGCGCGGCCGATCCCGGGCCTCCAGGGCGGCACCGCGCCGGCGCGCGCGTTCCACGACTATATGGTCGTCGCCACCGCCAATCGGCCGATAGAGCAGTTCGACACGCAGGTGCCGCTGCCCGACTGGCAGCTCGAGCCCGACGAGGAGGCGATGGGTCTTCCGGTCGATCCCAACCTGCTCGCCCCCGAGGCGCAGATGGTCGATGCCGATGGCAACCCGATCCAGCAGGGCGATCGACCCGCGCCCTATCCGGGCAGCACGCCGTCCTCCAACCAGCCAGCAGTTCGCCCCGATGGTACCGGATCGCCGAATCAGGATTTCCTCGACGAAGTGCTCAACCGCGGAGCGCAAAGACGGCCCCTTCCGCCCCCACCCCCGCCACCCGGCTCAGTGCCGGCCAACCCGGCGCAGGACGGGCGACAGCCGACGCAGCAATAGTCGCGCCGGGGCGACGGGGCCGCCGTAGAGGCGCGCCTCGGCGGCTTTGAACGCGGAGCTGTGATCCATGTGCAGTCGATGAGCGACTTCGTGAGCGACGACGAAGCGGCGGACGTGGGGCGGGGCGAGGATCAGCCGCCAGCTATACCGGATCGCTCCCGCGGCGGAGCAGCTCCCCCAGCGCGAATCGGCGTCGCCGATCGAAACGGCGCGGACAGTCACCCCCGCGGCGGCCGCGATCTCGGCGGTCTCCAACGACAGCGCATCCCGCGCGCGGGCCTTGAGCCAGGCGTCGATTCGCCGCTCAAAGCCTTCGCGAGGGCCACCACTGACCAGTATATTGCCTACGCGGCGGACGCTGCGCCCGACCGTCTCGCCCCATTCCAACCGGACGTCTTCGCCGTCGAACGGAATCAGCGCGCCTGGTGCAAGCGGCTGAGCGGCGGGCTGGCGGGTCAGCTGGGCGGCGACCCAATCGCGCTGCGATTCCGCCCATGCCAGCGCGGCACGGCGCGAGGTGCGCGGCGGGACGGTCAGTAACAGTCCCCCACGCTTGTCGTCGAACCTCAGCTTGAGCCGCCGCGCGCGGGGGTGGACGCGGACGGTCAGCGGGACGCCCGCGACCTCGGCCACGTTGGACGGCGCATCAGAGCGTGCGGTCGACAATGTGATGCTCAAGCTCGCCCGCGTCGACTTCGCTGACGGTCCAGCCACGGGTCGATTGCCCCGCCGCGTGGACGCTCTCGCGGTCGCCCGAGACAAGGTAATGCCACGGGTAAAGCGGCTTGCCCTCGCCGCGCAGCCGGTAGGCGCAGGTCGACGGTAGCCATTCCAGTTCCTCGAGCCGGTCGCGGTGAAGCACGACACAGTCCGAGACATATTTGCGGCGATGTTTATAGTCGCTGCACCGAGACGTGCGCCGGTCGAGCAGCTTGCACGCGACATTGGTCGGGTGGAGCTCGCCCGTCTGCTCGTCCTCGAGTTTGTGCAGGCAACAACGCCCGCAACCGTCGCACAGCGCCTCCCACTGCCCGCTGTCGAGCTCGCGGAGCGGTTTTTCCCAGAAAGGCATTGCATTATTCATCATCAGGCCAGCAATGGGCTGCCACAGGCGGCGGTTCAAGCCACGGTGACGTGCGAACGGGGATTTCTTATGCGCGGCAAGATGTTGGGAGCGATGATCGGGCTGGGCGTGACGCTGGCCGGGGGACTGGGCGCGGCTCCGCTTGGCGCGCAGGGCATCGGTGGCAATAATGGCGAAAACTTCCTGACCGCGGTGCGCGAGATCGACGGCAACAAAGCGACTGAGTTGCTCGAAGCCAATGGCTCGACCGTGCTGTCCTATCGCGGCGCGAAGGGAGAGACCGCGCTCAACGTTGTCGCGCGGCGGCGTGATTCGACTTGGCTGGGATTTTTGATCGGTCGCGGTGCCGATCCCAATGTTGGCGACGACCGTGGCGAAACCCCGTTGCTAATCGCCTCGCGGCTGGGATGGAACGATGGCGTGGGCCTGCTGCTGAGCCATGGTGCCTTGGTCGATCGCGCAAATCGGCTCGGCGAGACCGCGCTGATGGTCGCGGTCCAGGTGCGGCAGGCTGCGACCGTCCGCGTGTTGCTCGAGAGCGGTGCCAATCCGGACAAGCGCGACACCGCCGCGGGCTACAGCGCGCGCGACTATGCCAAGCGCGACAATCGCTCGGTCGAGATGACCAAGCTGATCGAGAGCGTGAAGCCGACCAAGAAGATCATCGCCGGACCTATATTCAAGTAAGCTCCTGATTCAGTTCCAGTCGCCGAGCGTCGGATCGATCTGCGCCGACAATCGCCGGGCCGCACGCCGCGCGAATCTCAGCAGCTCGGCCTTACGCCGCGCCGGGGCGAGCGGTCTGAGCACCGCTTCGCGAATTACCGCGGCGTCATACCGGTCGGCGACGATCAGCCCGGCCTGGTCAGGGAGGAAATCGGCCGCTTCGGTATGGTGCGCTAGCGCGGCCGGCACCGCCCAAAAGAAATGGTCGCAATAATCGAGATAGTCGCGCCACTTGGCGTCGCCCAGCAGGTCGGCGCGGGCAACCTTGATCTCGACGATTGTCAAGAGGCCCTTGCCGTCGATCGCCATCAGGTCTGCGCGGCGACCGTTGGGCAAGGGCACTTCGCATATTGCGAACAGATCGCGGCGGCAGAACAGCCGGGTCACGCCGCGCGCCACCTCGGCGGCGATCGGCGGGGCATCTATGAAGCAGGCGGGAATCGAACTGCTGGCCATCGCGTCACGCTAGAACAAAGCAGGATCGGAGGCCAGAAGCTGATCGCCTTCGGCGTTAATCAGCTTCTTATCTAGTGCTGGTCTGATCCACGATCCAGCTAGCAGGATCGATCAAGACCATAACGTCCGGTCCCAGCTCGTCCCCTCCCAGAGACGGTTTCTCCGCCATTTTGGCGGTAGAATTGGCCGGTATCGCTTAGCGGTAGAAAATATGATTCCCAATGGTCGCGACGCGGGTCGCGTGCCATGCTGGCGATACGCGCGCGGCGTGGAAGAACAAGGCACGTGGGGCGCTCGACGATTTTAGCTTGGCATCGACGATCTGCGCGACGGCGACAGCGGTCTTCCACTGAGCGCCCGAGCGGGCAATGCCGGGCATGGCGTGGCCGCGGACGAAGCTGAACTGACCGCGCTGGAACACGACCCCGCAATAGGTCGAGGCGAAGCGGCCCGACTTGGCGCGGTTGGCGATGACTTCGCCGACCGCCAGCTGACCGGCGAGCGGTTCGCTCTTCGATTCGAAGTAGATCGCGCTCGCAAGGCACTCGATTTCGCGGCTGCCGGGATTTACGCTCTTCAGCCGGTACACCATCGCCGCGAGCGGCTCACCTGGAACCGACTTTATATCATTGGCGTTATTGCGTTCGGACGATGCCTTATTGAGGCTATCGCTGAGCAGCGGCTGCGCTTCGGGCAGCGTTTCGATCGACACCGGGGTGATCGTTTGGAGGAGCTCGGTGACAGCGATGAGCGGCTCGGGCCTGGTCAGCGAGGCCGGAACGGCCTGCGCCGGAGCGACCGAGGAGGAGGCCAAGGAGGCCAGCACCAGGAAGGTGGTGCGAAACGACACGGACATGCAAACCATTCATAATGCGGTGGCCATCTGCGAGGAACGGAGCGGTTCGCCCTTCTGTTTCCCTCGAATCTAGTCCCCGTCTGCGTGGCATTCCGGGCCCGATTGGCCGACGGAAATGCCCCCCGCTCTGTTCAGTAACCTTTCGTTCATCATCCCGACAGGGTGTTCAACCCGTCGAGGTCATTTCGGCGACGAGTCGTTGCGCTGACGGGATATCCAGTTCGATTTGCCATTCATCAGGGTCGTTGCGCGCGCGTTTTTCGAGGAACAATCGCGCGTGCACCGAATCGGCAACATCGACCGGTAGCGCCGTCCAGGCGTAGCGAACGCCATCGAACTGACGCGCTAATATTGCCTGCAGTAACCCGCGCTCGAGAACCACGATCAGCAGGGCACCGCGTTCAGCATCGCCTTTGTGGACAACCGCCCCGAATCCGCCCTTCGCCTGAGCGACGCGGATCAGCGCCGAAGCCTCGACTCCTGCCGCCAGCCGCGCCTCACCCATGCGCCCGCTCAAGCGGCGTCGCGCTCGTCGGCGCCAATGAGGACCGCGGCGAACGCATCGCGGCTGCGTGCCCCGCGCAATTTCTCGAGCGTGGCGGCGTTGCGGACCACGCGGCTGATCGCGGCGAGCGCCTTCAGATGCTCGGCCCCGGCATCGGGCGGCGACAGCATCAGGAAGACGATGTCGACCGGCGCCTCGTCAACCGACTTATAGTCGACCGGCTCGACGAGCCGCGCGACCATCGCATAGACCCCCTTGAGGCCGGCCAGCTTGCCGTGGGGGATCGCGACGCCATTGCCGAACCCGGTCGACCCAAGCCGTTCGCGTGTCGCGAGGCAGGCCTGGACCGCCTCGGGATCGACCCCAAGCCGCTGGGCCGCATCGAGCCCGAGCTGGTTGAGCAGTCCACGCTTGGTCCGCGCGGATACCCCGATGCGGATCGAGTCGAAATCGAGGAGTTGGGAAAGCTGCATCAGCCGGCACTTCGTACGTTGGTGACAGGCCCGTCGCCCTCCC
>JANMWM010000032.1:0-2220 GCA_031394005.1 Sphingomonas sp. | reverse complement strand
TTTGCTGCACGAATTGCTGCGCCGCATAATTGCTCGCGGGTTGCAGCATCCATGCCCGGCGCGGGGGCTTCCTCGATCACTTTCTGGTGGCGGCGCTGGAGCGAGCAATCGCGTTCGAACAGATGGACGACGTTGCCGTGGCTGTCGCCGAACACCTGCACCTCGATATGGCGCGGCGAAAGGATGTATTTTTCGAGCAGGACACGGTCGTCACCGAAGGAGGACGCTGCCTCGCGCTGGCATGAGGCGAGCGCGTCGGCGAAGTCGGCTGCCGCTTCTACCCGCCGCATGCCCTTGCCACCGCCCCCGGCGACCGCCTTGATCAGGATCGGGTAGCCGATCTTATTGGCTTCGGCCTTGAGCGTGACAGGCGACTGGTCGGCGCCCAGGTAGCCCGGAGTAACCGGCACGCCCACGCCGATCATGCGCTGCTTGGCGGCGTCCTTGAGCCCCATGTCGCGGATCGATTGCGGGCGCGGGCCGACCCAGATGAGGCCGGCGTCGATTACCGCCTGGGCGAAGTCGGCGTTCTCGGACAGGAAGCCATAACCGGGGTGGATCGCCTCGGCATTGGTCGCCTTGGCGGCGGCGATGATCTTGTCACTGACGAGGTAGCTCTGGCTCGCCGGGGACGCCCCGATATGCACCGCCTCGTCGGCCATGCGCACGTGCAGCGCCCTGGCGTCGGCGTCGGAATAGACCGCGACCGTGCGAATGCCCATCTTGCGCGCGGTGCGGATGACGCGGCACGCGATCTCCCCGCGGTTGGCGATGAGCAGCGAGCTGATCATGCGGCAGCGGCCATCATGCGCATCGGCTCTTCGGCCTGCATCGCCTTCAGCCCGAGTTTCGCGAACAGGGCGGCGTCCTTTCTATAACCGGCATTGGCCGTGGTGAGGAGTTTGTCGTCGGTGAAGATCGAGTTGGCGCCGGCCTTGAAGCACAGCGCCTGCGTCACTTCGCTCATGCTTTCGCGGCCCGCTGACAGCCGGACCATGCTGCGCGGCATGGTGATCCGTGCGACGGCGACGGTACGGACGAATTCGATGTCGTCGATCTTGCCCATCGGCGTGTCGGCGACCAGGTCACCGAGGACGGTGCCGCGGATCGGTACGAGCGCGTTGACGGGGACTCTCTCGGGGTGGCGCGGGAGGGTCGCGAGCGCGTGGAGGAAGCCGACGCGGTCCTCGCGGGTTTCGCCCATGCCGACGATCCCGCCGCAGCAGACGGCCATTCCGGCGCTGCGGACTTCCTCGAGCGGGTCGAGCCGTTCCTGGAAGGTGCGGGTGAGGATGTCGCCATAATGTTCGGGCGAAGTGTCGATATTATGGTTGTAATAGTCGAGTCCGGCGGCCTTGAGTTGGCGGGCCTGATCGCCGTCGAGCATGCCCAATGTCATGCAGGTTTCGAGCCCCATCCCCTTGACGCCGGCGACCATCGAACAGACCGCGGCCATGTCGCGTTGCTTGGGCTCGCGCCACGCTGCGCCCATGCAGAAGCGCTGCGATCCGGCGGCTTTCGATTCGGCGGCGGCGGCGAGTACGGCGTCGACATCCATCAGTTTCTCGGCCTGGAGGCCCGAATTTGAGGAGGCGGACTGCGAGCAATAACCGCAATCCTCGGGACAGCCGCCGGTCTTGATCGACAGCAGAGTGCACAGCTGCACCTCGCCTGGAGCGTGGTCTGCGCGGTGGACCTCGGCGGCGGTGAGCATGAGTTCGGTGAAGGGGAGGTCGAACAGCGCGCGAAGCTCGTCGCAGGTCCAGTCGGTGCGGGCCATGATTACATCCTGAAGACCCCGAACGAGGCACGTTCGGGGATGGGGGCGTTGAGGGTGGCGGCCAGCGCGAGGCCGAGGACGTCCCTCGTTTGCACGGGGTCGATGATGCCGTCGTCCCACAGGCGCGCGGTGGCGTGCCACGGAGACCCTTGCGCTTCGTAATCGTCGCGGATCGGTTGCTTGAAGGCTTCGGTTTCTTCCGCGCTCCATTGGTCGGCGTCGCGGTGGACCGTGGCCAGCACCGACGCCGCCTGCTCGCCGCCCATCACGCTGATCCGGCTGTTGGGCCAGCTGAACAGGAAGCGCGGGGAGTAGGCGCGACCGGCCATGCCGTAGTTGCCCGCGCCGAAGCTGCCGCCGATGAGGATAGTAATCTTGGGCACCTGCGCGGTGGCGACGGCGGTGACGAGTTTGGCGCCATGCTTGGCGATGCCCTCGGC
>JANMWM010000019.1:0-10211 GCA_031394005.1 Sphingomonas sp. | reverse complement strand
GGCGATCCACGCGCTCGGCGAGGCCGGGGTTCCCGCGATCGTCGCGATCGCACCAGTGGTGCCGCAGATCACCGACCATGAGCTCGAGTCGATCGTCGAGGCAGCAGTGGCGCATGGCGCGCGTGGCGGATTTTATCTTCCGGTCCGCCTGCCGCACGAAGTCGCGCCGCTGTTCCGCGCGTGGCTCGACGATCATTATCCCGACCGGGCAGCGAAGGTCATGGCGACGATCCGTTCGCTTAGAGGCGGCCGCGATAACGACTCCGATTTCTTCAGCCGGATGCGGGGGCAAGGGCCATGGGCCGACCTGCTCGCCACGCGCTTCAAGAAGGCGATCAATCGGTATGGGCTGCCTCAGGCGCGCTTCAACCTGCGCACCGACCTGTTCGAGCCGCCGCCGGGCAACCAGTTACGGCTGCTGTGAAAATTCGACGAACAGCAGTGACTTGAGCAGCATTGCTGGCTAGCCAAGCGCGCATGAAACAGCTCCTGCTCGCCGCCTCCGCGCTTGCCCTCACCGCCGCCGCCCCGGCTCCCGTCCCGACGACCCCCTCCCCCGTGACCGTCGCCGCACTCCGCGACGATGCGCTCGCCAACGACCATTATGCGTGGGACATCGTCGAGGGGTTGACGACCGAGGTTGGCCAGCGCCTCGCCGCGACCGAGGCGGAGGCGCGTGCCCGCGACTGGGCGGTCAAGCGGCTGACCGCGATGGGGTTCGCCAATGTCCATGTCGAGCCCTACACCATGCCGGTGTTCCAGCGCGGCGGCGAGAGTGCCGAGATCCTCGCCCCCTTTCCGCAGAAACTGGTCGTCACCGCGCTCGGCAACAGCGGGGCGACCCAGCCCGAGGGGGTGACCGCCGCGATCGTCGCGTTCGACAGCATCGACGCGCTCAAAGCCGCCCCCGACGAAGCGGTGCGCGGCAAGATTGTGTTCGTCGACCACCACATGACGGCCAATCAGGACGGGTCAGGCTATGGCCAGTTCGGCCAACCGCGCCGCGTCGGTCCGACGATCGCCGGCAAGAAGGGCGCACTGGCGATTGTGGTTCGCTCGGCGGGCACCGATCATCACCGCTATGGCCATACCGGCGCCCAGTCGCTCGACGCCGGGGTGACCTCGATCCCCGCCGGTGCGCTGAGCGTCCCCGACGCCGAGCAGCTCGTGCGGATCATGGCGCGCGGCAGACCGGTGACGATGCATCTGACGCTGACCCCGCGTTATATCGGCAACGGTCCGTCGGGCAATGTCGTCGCCGAGATCCCCGGGCGCGATCTGTCGCTGCCGGCAATCCTCGTCGGCGGGCATCTCGATAGCTGGGACCTCGGTACCGGCGCGATCGACGATGGTGCGGGGGTCGCGATCGCCACCGCCTCGGCCAAGCGGATCATGGACGCGGGCCGGCCGCTGAGAACGATCCGCATCGTCTGGTTCGGCGCCGAGGAGCCCGGGCTGGTCGGGGCGAAGGCCTACCAGAAGGCGCACGCCGCTGACCGCTACTTGGCAGTGGCCGAAAGCGACGAGGGCGCCGACCGCGTCTGGAAGATCGACACGAAGTTGGGTGCCGAGCACCAGGCTGAGGCTGACGCGCTGGTCGCCGCGACTGCTCCGCTCGGCATCGTCAAGGGCAAGACCGACACGGCCAGCGGATCGGACATCGAGGTGATGCTGGGCGCCGGTGCGCCCGGCGTGACGTTTCACCAGGATGCGACCCGCTACTTCGACTTGCACCACACGCCCGACGACACGCTCGACAAGATCGACCCCGTGCAGCTTCGCCAGAACGTAGCTGCGTGGACGACGATGCTCGCGGTGCTGTCGGGCGGGATCGCGGGGCCGAAGCGCGCGCTGCGGCGTTGAGCGGAATGAAATAGGAGACGATGATGCGCGCTTTGATAGCATTACTTCCCGGCGTGGCCCTGCTCGGGGCCTGCCAGGTAACCGAGAACCCGCAGAATAATACCTCGACGGTGACGCTGTCGGGCGACGCGGCCAAGAACGGCACCGCGTCAGCGCTCGACGGGGCTGCCACCGCAGTCGACAAGGCGTCGAATAAAATCAATGAAGTCAGCAACAACGCCGGCGAAGTTCACAGCGGCCTTTCGAACCTGGCAGCGAGCGCGAATAAGCTTGGCCAATCGGTCGATCATGCCGCCGACAGCCTCGGCAACGCGGTCGATGGCAAGCACCGCGTCGAAGTGACTACCGACAAGACGGTCACGACGACGACCACGAAGAAGTAGCGTTCGGCCGACGGACTCGTTAGGGCGCGTGACGTCGGGGAGTGGCGCAGCCTGGTAGCGCATCTGCTTTGGGAGCAGAGGGTCGCAGGTTCGAATCCTGTCTCCCCGACCAATTATGCGCATATCCGCCGCTAAGTAACTGATATCCGACACTTAGTTGGTGGAGGCAGTAATTCGCCGCGAATCTTTTCTGGCAATTGTGCTCATTATTGTGTCCGGGCAACAGCGCGCATGATTTGAAGAGTGGCGGTTGTCGTGGCGGCTAACCTCAATCGAACGCCCAGATTAAGTCCGGCATCTAGCATACTTGCGGACGCCGCGCTCTATGAGCGCGCCCAACTTTACGCTCTTTGCCGCGGTCAGGCCTCGATCCGGCCATTCAGGAGTTCGCACCCCGTAGCGCCGACCCTCCGCTTCGAACATCCACAGATGATAGTTTTCCCAGCCCACCGCCGCCTGGACGATGTCCTGCAGCATCTTCAGGCTGGCGGTGAGCGGCACATCGACACGGCGCCAGACCTCGGGCTCCATATCGGAAAGATTAATGTGCAGTCGGGCGATCGTCTCGTTGCTCATGTGCAAGCCTCGCAAGAGCGGGCATCCAGTCCCTGATTATCATACCCTGCCCATCAATCTCAGATTTAGACCCACGAAAAGATTAGTTGACCAACCGGCCGCGAGGACTCAGCAAGTGATCAAGTGGAATGAAACCGCGCGATGGCTCTACACCTGGGGGATTTCAACATGCGCTTGATGCTGGTTGCAAGTTTTCTGCTGACTTCCGTCGGCCTGATCGCCTTGACCGAGCCAGCGAAAGCCGCGAGCTCGCCAGGGCTCGTCGGGCTTGAACGCCAATTGTCCAACCTTTTGTCCGCGCGCCGTGGTGAATACGGTATCGCCGCGCTCGACCTTCGCGATGGCTCGACCATGACCATCAATGGCAACAAGCCCTTCCCGATGGCGAGTACCGTGAAGGTGGCGATCGCCAGCACCTACCTCGCCCAAGTTGACCACGGTCGCCGGAGAATGAACGATATGATCCGCGGGCGCTCGGCTGCGAAGCTGATGGAACTGATGATCACCCGCAGTGACAATATTGCTACTGACCAGCTGCTAGCCAACCTTGGCGGACCATCCGCTATTCAGCGATGGCTGACCTTCAACGAACTAAGGGGCATCCGCGTTGACCGCACCATAGCCCAACTGCTTCGCGAGCGGGGCCATCTCGCCGATCGTCGGGACGTTGCGACCCCCACCGCTATGGTTTCCTTGTTGCAAAAGCTCGACAGCGGTGACGTCCTCACCGACGATAGCCGCGCAGTGCTGTTCGAATTGATGAGCCGGTGCAGGACCGGCTCACGTCGCATTCGCGCGCTCCTTCCGGCAGGCACGCGCGTCGAGGACAAGACCGGCACTCTGGATGGCGTCACTAACGACGTCGGCTTTATAACCATGCCTGATGGCCACCGCGTCGCTCTAGCCGTTTTCGCCCGCGGGGGACGCGATCGCCAGCCCGGCATCGCCAAAGCTGCACGCGCTATCTACGACCGCTTCGCTGCCAGCATCCCTGTAGCTTTCGCCAGTCTCGTGCCAGCACAATAAGAAGCGTTAGCGGCGCCAACCATGCCATGGGATCGGCCTATGCTGTGCCTGCCCGCTAGGATCGACTCCAGCCGACCAGCCCACTGCCCCTCGGCCGACGGCAGATCGGAACCGAATCGCTTACCTAAATATTGGCGCGCTGCCGCGGCCGGTAAAAGATGTGGCTGTGGACCTGCGCAACCTTGTCGAGTGACCAGATCCAGTAGGGCACCACCCAGTCCGCGTGATAGTGCGTCGCCGTTCCGACAGGCACGAACACGTGGCCGGAGGGGGCCTGCCGAGCGGCAGTCTGGGCCGTCGACCATCCCGCCCGCTCCGGACGCCGGCTCTACGATCCGTCGCAGGAGAAGGAGTGCCGGCAGCCGGTGGTCCTGAAAGCGCCCTGGTAGACGACGCCGCAGACCGTCTTTGGGTATCCCGGGCGTGCCAACCGGTTCAGGACCACCTGCATGACCGCCTTTTGGCCGCGCTCGTCGTGGCCCGCCTCGTAGACTGCGGCAGTCGCGAGGCATTGCACCCCCTGCAGCGGCTGATCCACGAAAGCGGAGGGCTTCGGCCCTCCCCTGCCCCGCGGCGAACGGTATTGAGGCGTTCTTTTCGCGCGCCTCTTCCATGCTGAGCCTGCGCGCCACATTCTGGTCCGACTCGTGCCATCCATTGAGCAGCGAAAGCGCGCCAATAATAACATTGGCAGTAAACAACAGTTGGGGCAGATTTTCCGACCGGGGTCTTAAGCGGCCCCTGCCCTTCCGCCTCTACCTAGTCGCCATGCCCGTGAGTCACAGCGTAGATTGCTGCGAAACCTTTCATCATCGGCGCTCAGCCTCAGTCCGGTCACGCGTGGCGCGAAATTCGCTTTCCTTGCTCCAATTTGGCCATTCGCGAGAGTTAGCCAAGCGGACGCCCACGAGGTGCAGCAGGCGTGTGTCCTGGGCCATGCCCGTAAAGTCCCACTGGGGCGACCATTCATCAGCAGGCTGGTGGTACATCTTTGATGTGTACATTTTCCGCCAAGCTTCGCCGCGCGTGATACCCCCGGTGGCCAGGTCTAGACCCGCTTCGAACGAGATTGCCGGGACGCCCACTTTGGCCATCGAGAAATGATCCGAACGGTAAAAGCCGCCAGTCTCGGGATGGGGATCGGGAGTGAAGTGTCGTTTCTGGTGGGCGCCTTCTTCGATCAGGTCATCGAGCAAGCCGAGCTTCGCCGTTCCTGAAATCGAGAAGTCGTTCGCCGGACCCTGAACGCCCATCGAGTCAGTGTTGAGCATGGCAACGGTCGTAGCGAGCGGATAAAGCGGATGATTGCCATAATATTCGGAACCGAGCAGTCCTTTTTCCTCGGCCGTGACCGCGAGGAAGAGGATGGAACGATCGGGGCGTGGGCCACCACTGAATAGGCGCGCCTGCTCAATCATTTGAGCAAGTCCGGTGCCATTGTCGACGGCACCGTTATAGATGCGATCACCGCGCGCATCGGGCTGCCCAATACCCAGGTGATCCCAATGAGCGCTGTAGATGATCGTTTCATTAGGATGGCGTTTGCCTGGGACGATCCCAGCAACGTTGGCCGATGTTATCACCGAAGTGCGCGCGGTGCCGCTGGCATCGAGCGTCGCGTGGAGGTCGATAGGATGGAAATCCTTGCGCCGGGCGGCAACGCGAGCCTGCTCAAAGTCTATCCCTGAAGCGGCAAAAATCTGCTTTGCGACGTCGCGTTGTATCCAGCTCTCAAACGGCGTGTGGACCGAGCGAGGGTTCGCTCGAACGATGTCGAACATGCTATTCGTGTTCGAATTCTTGACCGTGTTCCAACCATAGGATGCCGGCTCAGTTTCATGGATGATGAGTACGCCCGCGGCGCCCCGTCTTGCGGCTTCTTCGTATTTGTAGGTCCACCGGCCGTAGTAGGTCATCGCCTTGCCGCCGAAGTCGCCTTCCCCGCCTTCGAAATCGGGGTCGTTGATTAGGACAACTAGCATTTTGCCGCGAACGTCCACCCCCTTGAAGTCATCCCAGTTTCGCTCTGGCGCGGAGACGCCGTAGCCAAGGAAGATGAGCGGAGCTCCCGCAATGGATAGCGCCTTTGACCCGTCCATTGGTGAACGGACCGCGATTTGCTCGCGCTGGACAAGTGGGAGGGTGCGGCCGCCAGCCAAATGGAGCATCACACGCGGATCGGCGACGAAGTCGGACTTGAGAAGAGGGACGGCCTGGGTCCAACCGCGCTTGCCGTTAAGAACGTCGCCACCGGGGATGAGCCCAGCGGCACGGAACTGTTCGACAAGATAGGCAATGGTCTTCGTCTCAGCACGAGTTGCTACGCCGCGGCCCTCGAACGCGTCGGACCCGAGCGTGCGAACATGGTCGGAGAGGCGTTGCGGGAGCGGGTCAGCACCACCAGATGCTGCGGCTGCCGGGGCAGTCGTGACGAGCAGAGCGGAAGCTAGCAGCAAGATTACGCGTTTCACGGGGCAATGTCCTTTAGATTGACCGAAGCGACGTGGCGCTACATTTGCGGGATTGCAACGCGTTGCGACGGTCTTGATGATAGCCATTTCGATCGCAACCGCTAACGAACATGTTGGAGCGATCTCCGGTCGGCTGACGTTCCTGACGGCACGGGAGGAGATAGCCTGATAACCTGAGAAATATATGTGTGTACCCTTCCCACTATAAAACCCCGTGTGCTCCTTTTTTAGTGTCAGAGCGTCAGAAATGTCAGTGAAAAGAGATTACTCGTTAGATCTGGCCCCCTCGCCCCTACTGCTCGAAAGCGAGTAAAGCCGCGCTTTGCAGTTGACTGAAGCCAGGTTCTGGCCGCAGTTGTGGATCTGCCGGGAGCTTCGCAAAAAGCCAATTGACCTGTGCTGACGAGAAGTTCGATCATGCCAACTGCACTAGTCACTCACCTAGCCTGCCTCGAGCATGACACGGGCCATGGTCACCCCGAGCGGCCGGATCGATTAAGAGCAGTACACGCGGCCCTCGATGTAGCTCTCTTTCCCGATTTGGTGCGAGTTGAAGCAGGCTGCGCCTCTCCCGAAGATCTCATACGGGTTCATGATCAGGATTACGTCGAGCGGATCCTGAAGCTTCGCCCGGAACCAGGTGAACTGATAGCTCTCGATGCCGACACGATGGTGAGCACCGGCAGTGTCGAAGCAGCGCTGAGGGCCGCTGGCGCAGCAATAGAGGCAGTCGACCTTGTCATGCGGGGCGACGCAAACTCTGTTTTCGTCGCGACGCGACCGCCCGGTCACCACGCCGAACCAGGTCGGGCCATGGGCTTTTGCCTGTTCAACAATGTCGCCGTGGCGGCGCACCATGCACGTGCCCAGTGGGGCTTGAAGCGAATAGCGGTAGCCGACTTCGACGTGCATCACGGAAACGGAACGCAGACTGAGTTCTGGAATGAGCCCGAGCTCTTCTTCGCCTCCAGTCATCAGAGCCCCTGCTACCCTGACACCGGGTTCTCCGATGAGCGGGGCATCGCCAACAACATCGTCAACGTTCGACTGCCGCCAGGCAGTGGAAGTTTAGAGTTTCGGCGCGCCTGGAGCGAGACGCTGCTGCCAGCAATTGATGAATTCGGTCCCGAGCTTCTAATCATATCTGCGGGGTTCGATGCGCACCGGGACGACCCGCTTGCTCAGCTTGAACTGGAGGTCGACGACTACAGCTGGATCACCGATGAATTGGGCGAACTTGCATTACGACACTGCAGCGGCCGGATCGTGTCGCTGCTCGAAGGCGGGTACGATCTCGATGCTTTAGCGAAGAGTTCCGCCGCACATGTGACAGCGCTGGAGAAATGCTCAGTCTCATTATCAAAATCACTTGCTCGCACAGGTCCGATGCCACTTACTTAAATCAGGAGCTCGAAATAGATTGCGAGCAGCACAACATACTATTCCGGCTTCGAGGTTTTCAGCCACCTGAATAGCGCCGCCATGCGGACCCGGCATAGACAAGTTGTCGCGCTGTCGGCATCGTTACCCGCAAAGGACCGAAGGGGGATCTGACCATGCGAACGACATATGCTGCAATCGCCACGCTGTTATGCTCGACTTCAATCGTCAACGCCGAAGTGCCGACGCCGCAGCGCGCAGTGACCGACCCCAAATCTGTCGTTTCGAGGGCTAACTCCACCGCCAAGCCGGTTCCAATTGACGACCTCGGCTATTCGCGCGGCCTGCTGTCGTCCGCGTGGAGCGCAGACGGCAAGCAGCTGTTCTTGTCGACCAATCTCACCGGTCGTTATAATATCTGGCGAACCGATGCCGTGGGCAGCTGGCCGGTCCAGCTGACCCAGGGCGAGGACCGGCAATCGGGGCTTGCCATGTCGCCTGACGGCAAGACACTCTATTTCGAGCAGGATAAGGGAGGCGACGAAGAATATGACTTGTACGCCGTTCCAACTGCCGGCGGGGCCGTTACCAACCTAACCAACACGCCGGACGTGCGCGAATCGGGCATGCTCGTCTCTCCCGACGGCAAGCGCATCGCCTTTTCCGTCAAGGCTAAGACGCAAGGCCAGACCAACCTCGGCCTCATTGATCTCGCAACAGGCACAGTAAAGATGCTCACTGCGGAGTCCGATCCGCAATGGAACTGGGACGTGGTAGCGTGGATCGATGGCGCGCGCGAGCTGATCGCCAACCGCAGCTATACCGATCAGACCGCCGCCGAAGTGTGGCGGATCGATGTAGCGACCGGTCGGGCCACACGCCTGCTTGGCAAGCCCAATACTTTCTATGGCGCCGCCGATGCAACGGCGGATGGCAACACCCTGGCCGTCACGACCAACGACCGCACCGGCCAAGCGCACGCCGGCGTCTATTCGGTGAACAGCACGAAATGGCGCTGGCTGAAGCCGACGCTTTGGGAACAGAATGCCGATGCGATCGCGCCCGACGGCCGCTCGATGATGGTCCATACCGGCATCGACGGGCGCACGACATTAGCCATCGTCGATCTCGCGACGATGGCGGAGCGTCCGCTGCCGCTACCCCCCGGGGTCAACACGGTAGCCAATGGTAAGCCATTCACACCTGATTCGAAGCGGCTGCTAGTCAGCCAGTCGGGCGCCACTTCACCCGGAATGCCAGTGATCGTTGACCTCTCCGGCGGAAATGTTAGCGCGCCGTTTCAGCTGGCGATGGCGAGCCTCGACCCCAAGTCGCTGCCAACATCCAGCGTTGTCACTTATCGCAGCTTCGACGGCACGTTGGTCAGCGCAATTGTGACCGTTCCTTTTAACCTCGACCGCGACGGATCAAACCCGGCGATCGTGATGCCGCATGGCGGCCCAACAGGGCAAAGCATGGACGGCTTCAACAAAGCGGCAACCGCACTTGCCAGCCGGGGTTATCTAGTAATTCAGCCCAACCCGCGCGGCTCGACGGGCTATGGCAAAGCTTTCCAAACCGCTAATTTCCAGGACTTGGGCGGCGGCGACCTTAAGGACGAGCTGGCGGCGAAAGATTTCCTAGTTGCCACCAGATATGTTGATGCCAAGCGCGTCGGGATCACGGGTGGCTCTTACGGAGGCTTCATGACGCTGATGGCGATCGGTCGTGCGCCGGAGGCTTTCGCCGCCGCCGTCCAGGAATATGGCATTATCGACTGGCGGACGATGTGGGCGCACGAGGATGCGGGGCTGCAATCTTACCAGAAGTCATTGCTCGGCGACCCGGCGAGTTTTCCCAAGGTATATGATGCGACCTCTCCGCTGACCTACATCAATGCCGCCAAGGCGCCGCTTCTTTCGCTTCAGGGTGAAAACGACATTCGCGTGCCGCGCGGACAGGCGCAGCAGGTGACCGATGCTCTGAAGGCCAAAGGAAACGTGGCGGAGGTGGTTTACTATCCGTCAGAAGGCCACGGCTTCGCCAAGCGCGAGAACCAAGTTGACGCGCTCAAACGGACGATCAGATGGTTCGATACTTATTTGAAGCCTAAGCCGCGGTGACGTCGCATCCCGCCTATAGGCCCTCGCTCGCTCTTCGATCAAGGCGCGAGCTTTCTCGAGCGTTCGGAGTGAGATCGCGGCGGCGTGAGAGAAGAGCAGTTACTGGATATTTAAGCCCTAGGCAGAGTGTTCCAAGTTCATGCGGCGGTTCCGGGCTTGAGGTGCTCGACCTCTGCCCCGCTCAAGCAGCGGCAGCTCCAGCAAACAGCTGAGCCGCTCACTCCAACTCAAGCGATTTACCATCCTCGTCGATGCCAGCGTCACCGGTGGTCCATCGAGCGATATGCGGCCTGTGGCGCTGCGTTGGTAGGCAGCTGGGCACCCCCAATAACCTTGGCATAATTCGGCGGGAGATGTTCCATTGCACCCGTCAGGGAAGTGGCAGATGC
>JANMWM010000017.1:0-12229 GCA_031394005.1 Sphingomonas sp. | reverse complement strand
GGAATGTCGAGGACCTGTTGTTCGAGCGCGGCATCGACATTTGCCACGAGACGGTGCGGTTCTGGTGGAACAGGTTCAGCCCGATGCTTGCTGCGCAGGTTCGCCGTATGCGTGTCTCGCACATGCGTGGCTTTCGTCATTGGCAATGGCATCTCGACGAGATGTACGTGATGCTCAATGGCGAGATGGTCTACTTGTGGCGAGCCGTCGATCATGAGGGCGAGATCTTGGAGAGCTACGTCACAAGGACGAGGGACAAGGACGCCGCGCTCACCTTCATGAACGGGCCGAACACCATAAGAATAATTTTTTATGCGGCTTTGGCCTGACTCGATTGCCTATTTAGTTGCTATCAGGAAATTTATTCGACAAAGGCTAAATTCCACGCCTGCAACCAACCTATCATGATTGCAACGGATGTCGGCGGCTCCTTAAGTCCGCCTGGCCTGGGGTACCTCATTCGGCCCCTCGACGAACGAAGGACCGAAAAATGCGTCATCGTAACGCCCATCGCAAGCTGCAACGCACCTCCGCGCACCGCACTGCGCTGTTCCGCAACATGTCGGCCGCGCTCATCAAGCATGAGCAGATCACGACGACGACGGCGAAGGCCAAAGAGCTTCGCCCGTATATCGAAAAGCTGATCACGCTGGCCAAAAAGGGCGGCTTGTCTAACCGTCGGCTCGCTCAGTCGCGGCTGATGGACGACACCCAAATGACCAAGCTGTTCGACGTCCTCGCTGCGCGCTACGCGGATCGTCAGGGCGGCTATGCCCGCGTTATCAAGGCCGGCATTCGCCTGTCGGACTCGGCGCAAATCGCGATCATCGAGCTCGTCGACCGCGACGTCTCGGCCAAGGGCCAGGACTCCGGTCCGCTCATGGGTGATGACGAAGATGACGCGCTCGCCGCGTGACCGGGTCCCAATTCATTTAGAGAAAGGGTCGCTTCAGCGGCCCTTTTTTTGTGTCAGCTAGAGGTCGGCGTAGCGGCCGGGAGAATGAGTGCGCAGCATCGACTTGAGCGTGGCAGAAATGCTCTCAAGCAGCGCCGGCGAGGTGACATCCCCAGGATGCACCGCGAGCCGCATGATCTTCGGCAACGGCACCACCCTCGCCGCGGCCGCCACCGCCAAGGACGACCAGCGCCGCATCCGGGTCCTGCTCGCCCAGGTAATCACCGGGCTCTTGGCCAGCACCGCCCCGCTGACCGGATCCCACACCCGCCAATGATCCTCTGCCAACCTCATACCCGTGGCCTTGAGCGCGGCATGCGCCCCCGCCCCGTACAACCACGCCGGTGCGACGAACCCGGTGACCGGCCGCCCGATGATATCCTCGAGCAGCGCGAGTCCGTCGCGGATGCGTCGCCCCGCTTCGGCGGCATCGAGCCCGAGGAACTCCCCCTCGCCGGCGGTCATGTGCTTGGCCTTGAAGCTCGCTGCGCCCGAATGCGTCGCCGTGTCCCGGTGATACCAGCCGTGGAGAAAAATCTCGTGTCCGCCATCGGCCAGCGCGCGCAACCGCGTCGCGAACGAAGTGCCTGGCCTGATCGGCGCCTCTCCCCAATGATCGGGCACAACGAGCAGTGCCGGGGTCGCCACGCCAAGCGCGGCGAACCGGTCATGGAGCAAATCGAACGCATGTTCGCTGCGCGGGCCGACATCATGAATCGAAGCAAGCAGGCGAGGCTGTGACATCCCTGCCAGATAGGGCGCCAGTGTCACACTCCCAAGCCAAAATTGCCGAAAGGCCGCGCTCACCTTCCGTTCATCCCTTATCAAGCTATGGAACTGCCATGCGGATCTGCGACGTCAGTGCCTTCTACACCCCCCTCGGCGGCGGGGTGCGCACCTATGTCGAACGCAAGCTGCGAACGCTTCCCGGCCAAGGTCACGAGATCATCGTCATCGCGCCCGGCCCGCATAACAGCGTCGTCGAGCGCGAACCCGGCGCGGTGCTCGTCACCATTGCCCAGCCGGCATTGCCGTTCGACCGCCGCTACCACTTCTTCAACGACCGCGCCGCGCTCCACGACGCGCTCGACAGCTGGCGACCCGATTTCATCGAGGCTTCCTCGCCCTGGTCGAGCGCGACCAAGGTCGCTGAGTGGCAGGGATCCGCGCCGCGCGCGTTGGTGATGCATGCGGACCCGATGTCGGCCTACGCCTATCGCTGGCTCGGGCCGATCGCCAGCCGCGACCGCATCGATCGGCTGTTCGACCGTTTCTGGCAGCATCTGCGCCGCCTTGATGACGGGTTCGACCTTGTCGTCAGCCCCGGCGCAAGCCTTACCCGCCGCCTTGCTGCCGGGGGGCTCAACAAGGTCGAGACGATCGCGCTCGGGGTCGAGCCCGGGGTCTTCCGCCCCGCGCGCGCCGATCCAGTGCTTCGCCGCGAGTTGCTCGACCGGCTGATGCTCCCCGCCGACGGCCTGATTCTTGTCGGGGTCGGCCGCTTTGCCGCCGAAAAACGCTGGTCGACCGTTATCCGCGCGGTCGAGGAAGCCGGGTGGCGCCGCCCGATGGGTCTGCTGCTCGTTGGCGAAGGCCGCGGCCGTGAACGGCTCGAGGCCGAAGCCGCGGGTTCGTCGCACATCGTCATCGGCAAGCCTACCACCGATCGCCGCGAGCTCGCCACCCTTCTCGCCAGCGCCGACGCACTTGTCCACGGCTGCGAGTCCGAAACCTTTTGCCTCGTCGCCAGCGAGGCGCGCGCCAGCGGCATCCCAATCATCGTCCCCGATCGCGGTGGCGCGTTCGACCAGCTTCGTCCGGGCGCAGGTCTTGCCTATCGTTCGGGCAGCGCGAAATCGCTGCGCCATGCACTGGTCCGCTTTTTCGATGCCCCCGGCGCGTTCAGCCACAGCCCGCGAGAAGCCGCAGCGGTGCGGACAATGGACCAGCATTTCCACGAGTTGACCGAACGCTACGCCGCGATCGAGCCGCGTCGTCGGGCCGAACCGGTTTGCCGCCGCGGGCTTGCACAGCGGCGCTGATCCGCGCACGGTTGCCAGCGATGGACAGCATTTCGACCGACTGGACCGCCGCCGCCGCCTCTGAGCATGGTGCAACCATCGCGCTACGCCGCGCAATCCATGCCGACCCCGAGCTCGGGCTCGACTGCCACCGCACCACCGCGAAGCTGAAAGAGGCTCTCGCCGGCTTGCCCCTAACCATCCACGACAGCCGATCGACCTCGGGTTTTGTCGCCCGCCTTGAAGGAGCGAAACCGGGCCGCACCGTGCTCCTGCGCGGCGACATGGATGCGCTTCCGATCGACGAGGACACCGGGCTGGATTTCGCCTCCGCCGTCACAGGCCAGATGCACGCCTGCGGCCACGACACCCACTCCGCCATGCTCGTCAGCGCCGCGCGCATCCTGTCTGCCCACCGCGACGAGATCGCCGGCACCATCCTGTTTATGTTCCAGCCGGGCGAGGAAGGCATGGCCGGCGCGCGCCACATGATCGAGGAGGGGCTACTCGACGATCCCGCCCCTGAAGCCGCCTTCGCGATTCACGTCTTCCCGAACGTCCCTGGCGGCGTCATCGCCTGCCGCGAGGGTGCGCTGCTCGCCGCAACCGACACGCTCGCCGCTACGATCATCGGCAAGGGCGGCCACGCGGCGATGCCCCACGATACCCGCGATCCCATTCCCGTGGCGTGCGAAGCCGTGCTCGCGCTGCAGAGCCACATCGCCCGCCGCACCACCTTCACCGACCCCGCAATCCTCTCGATCACGCAGATGAACGGTGGCCGCGCGCACAACATTATCCCCGACCGAGTGACTATCGGCGGCACGCTGCGCACCTTGTCCGAGGCCCGCCGCAGCGCCAGCCGCGCCGCATTCGAGCGGATCGTCGGCGGCATCGCCGAAGCCCACAACTGCACCGCCGACGTGCACATCGAACCTGGCTACCCCGCCACGATCAATGACCCCCGCGCGGTAGCCCTCGTCCGGGCCTGTGCGACCGAGCTGTTCGGCGAGGGCACCTACCACGACATTCCCGCGCCGATCATGGGCGGCGAGGATTTCTCGTTCGTCCTCGAAAAAGTGCCCGGTGCGATGGCGATCCTCGGCGTCGCCCCGCCCGAAGGCGCCGCCGCCGCCCGGCCGCCGATCCACAATGCGAAAATGTTCGTCGACGAAGCCTCCCTCGCGCGCGGCGTTGCGATGCATTGCGCGTTTGCGACCCGCTTCCTGGCCAACGGCTGGGCCTGACAAGAAGACAAGGACGACTGACCATGGCCACCCCCGCGACCGCCGCGCCCCGGGAACTGACGATTCGCGGGATCATTCTTGGCGCGATCATTACCGTCCTGCTGACGGCCGCCAACGTCTATCTCGGGCTCAAGATCGGGATCACCTTCGCCACCTCGATTCCCGCCGCGGTCATCTCGATGGCGATCCTGCGCAACTTCTCCGGCGCGACCATCCAGGAGAACAACATCGTCCAGACCGTCGCCAGCTCGGCGGGCACGCTGTCGGCGATCATCTTCGTCCTGCCCGGACTGATCATGGTCGGCTGGTGGACCGGTTTCCCCTTCTGGCTGTCGACCGCGGTCATCGCGCTCGGCGGCATTCTCGGGGTGATGTATTCAGTGCCCCTGCGCCGCGCGCTCGTCACCGGCTCCGACCTGCCCTATCCCGAAGGCGTCGCTGCTGCCGAAGTGCTCAAGGTTGGCACCGGAGAGGGCGGCGCGGAAGAGAATAAGCGTGGCCTCGCGATGATCGTCATCGCCTCGGTCGTTTCCGCCGCCTATCAGTTCCTGACCTACATGGGCTTCGTCGCCGGCGAGGCGTCCAGGACGTTCCGCGCGGGCGACGGCGCGACCAGCGTCTCCGCGCTGATGTCGATGGCGCTGATCGGTGTCGGCCACCTCGTCGGGATCGCCGTCGGGATCGCGATGTTCATCGGCATGCTGATCAGTTGGGCGATCCTTGTCCCCCACTTCACCGCGATCGACCCCACTTTCGCCGCCGCCCCCGACCTCGCCAAGTTCGTCGGAAGCGTGTTCAAGGCCAAGGTCCGGTTCATCGGTGCGGGAACGATCGGCGTCGCCGCGATCTGGACGCTGCTCAAGATCATTGGGCCGATCATCGCCGGCCTTCGCGCCGCGCTCGCCGCCAGCCACGCCCGCGCCACCGACGGCAATGCGAGCCTCGACATCACCGAGCGCGACCTTCCCATCGGCATCGTCGGGGCCACGATCCTCGTATCGATGATCCCGATCGGCCTCCTCCTCGCCGCCTTCGCCCAGACCGCCCCGATCGCCGCCGCCCCCGGGCTGACGATCGCCGCCACGGTCGCCTATATCCTCGTCGCCGGTGTCGTGATCGCCGCGGTGTGCGGCTACATGGCGGGCCTCATCGGCGCGTCGAATAGTCCGATATCGGGGGTCGGCATTCTCGCCGTGCTCGGCATTTCGCTGATCCTCGTCGCGATCTTCGGCCGTAGCCTCGGGGTCGATGCGACCAAGAGCCTCGTCGCCTATGCGCTGTTCGTCACCGCCATCGTGTTCGGCGTCGCGACCATCTCCAACGACAATCTCCAGGATCTCAAGACCGGCCAGCTGGTCGGCGCCACCCCGTGGAAGCAGCAGGTCGCGCTGATCCTCGGCGTGCTGTTCGGCGCGGTCGTCATCCCGCCGATCCTGTCGGTCCTCAACAGCAGCTGCGGGTTCCTGGGCGCGCCCGGGGCCGGTCCCAACGCGCTCGCCGCCCCGCAGGCCGCGCTGATCTCGAGCATCGCGCAGGGCGTGCTCGGCGGTAATCTCGACTGGAATCTCGTTGGCCTCGGTGCTGCCATCGGCGCGGTCGTCGTGGTCCTCGACAAACTGCTGAAACGCGGCGGCAAGTACAGCCTTCCCCCGCTCGCGGTCGGCATGGGCATCTATTTGCCGATGGATATCACTCTCCTCATCCCGGTCGGCGCATTCATCGGCTGGTTCTACAATCGCTGGGCCGAGCGCTCCCCCAACCCCGCCTTCGCCGAGAGGCTCGGGGTGCTGATGGCGACCGGGCTGATCGTCGGCGAAAGCCTGTTCGGGGTCGCCTTTGCCGGGATCGTCGCCGCCACGCGCAGCGACTCGCCCCTCGAAGTGGTCAAGGACTGGCCGATGGCCGTCCCGCTCGGCC
Source organism: Sphingomonas sp. (assembly GCA_031394005.1). Classification (GTDB taxonomy): domain Bacteria; phylum Pseudomonadota; class Alphaproteobacteria; order Sphingomonadales; family Sphingomonadaceae; genus Sphingomicrobium. Next base: position 6,089 of record JANMWM010000017.1, on the reverse strand, counting down.
TGATCCTGTTCGCGGCCTCGATCGCCTATCTCTATTTCAAGACGTGCACCGACGCCTCGAAACCGATCGAAGGCCCCGACGGCCCGCTAATCAACGAAGCGACCTACCGCTGATGGCCGAACCCCTCTACCTCGGCGTGTCAAGCAGCCTCCCCGCTTCCCCCGAGGCGGCGGTGCTCGACTATGTCCCCAATCCCCGCCCCGGCACCCTCTACCTCGTTCGCTTCGCCGTTCCCGAGTTCACCTCTTTGTGTCCGGTCACGGGCCAGCCCGACTTCGCGCATCTCATGATCGATTATGCGCCCGCCGACACCATCGTCGAATCGAAGAGTCTCAAGTTGTTCCTCGGGAGTTTCCGCAACCACGCTGGCTTCCACGAGGACGTCACGGTCGGCATCGGCCAGCGCCTCGCCGAGGAAATGAAGCCCAGATGGCTGCGCATCGGCGGATACTGGTACCCGCGCGGCGGTATCCCGATCGACGTCTTCTGGCAGTCGGGCGCGCCGCCCGAAGCGCTGTGGCTCCCCGACCAGGGGGTTCCTGGCTACCGCGGGAGAGGGTGATGCGCGACCTCGTCACGACCGAGGATCTTGCCGACGAGCTTGACGCAGGCGACCTCGTCATCCTTGACGCCAGCCTCGCTCCTCCCGGCCAGCCCGCCGACATGCGCGCCGCCTTTGAACACCAGCACATCCCCGAAGCGCGCTTCCTCGACCTCGCCGCGCTGAAATTCGCCCCCGATTTCGTGGCGGCGATGGAGCAGCTCGGCGTCGGCAGCGACAATCGCATCATCGTCTATGACAACACGCCCTTGCGAAGCGCGACGCGCGGCTGGTGGCTGCTCCGCCAGCACGGCGCGCGCAACGTCGCGGTGCTCGATGGCGGGCTCGGCAAGTGGATCGCCGAAGGGAGGTCCGTCGAAAGCGGCCCGGCGCGCGGCCGCGAAGCCTCGTTTGCCGGGCATACGCACAGCGACACCCGCGTGACCAAGTCCGACATCCTCGGCGGACTCGACGTACCGCTCGTCGATGCCCGCGATTCCGCGCGCTTCTCGGGTCGGTCGAGCGACCCCCGCCCCGGGATTGCCGACGGCCACATCCCTGGCGCGCGCAACCTCCCCTTCGCATCGCTCTATATGGGAGATGGAACGCTCAAATCGGCCGAAGAACTGCGCAGCCTGTTTATCGAAGCGGGGATCGATCCGGCCGCACCATTCACCGCCAGCTGCGGCTCGGGCGTCACCGCCTGCTCGCTGATTTTCGCCGCGCATCTGCTCGGGAACCACGCCACCAAATTATACGAGGGAAGCTGGACCGAATGGGGTGCCGACCCGGCTACCCCGAAAGAGCTAGGCCACTCTAAAGACTGAACAATAAATCCAGGTCAGTGAGTTCGGTGCGCAGCTTGAGCGCCAGCCGCTCGACCGATCTGGGATGCGCCTCCATCCCCGCCGCTTGCTGCGCCGCGAGCATCTCGAGCCCCGCTGCCGCGCCCTGCGCAACTTCGACCGAACGTGAATCGAAACGGCGTTGCCGCGCCGCGCTCGCCTGAGGCCAGGCATCGGGCACTGCCGGAGCCGCGCTCGGCTCAAGGCCCGCCGCTCGCTCGGCAAGGTTCAACGCGGTGCGAATGCTCGCCAGCCGGCCGACCGCTTCGTAATAAGGCGTCGCGGTGTCGAGCTCGTCGGGCAGGAAATGGATCATGCGAGCCAGAGTAAACGCGCGCGACTAACGAAAGCTTAAGCCCCAAAAAGCTCAGGCAGCTTCGTTGTTGATATCGCGTAGAATCCAGCCGCGCTGGGGGATCGTCTCGATGAACTCGGCCCCGCTCGACGCCATCCGCAGCTTCTTGCGCAGCTTGGAGATGAACACGTCGATGATCTTGGGCTGAGGCTGGTCGTCGACGCGGCGGTAGAGGTGTTTCAGCAACATCGTCCGCGTGACGACATTGTTGCGCGCATAAGCGAGCAGCTCGAGCACGCGATATTCCATTTCGGTGATGCCGATCGGGTGGCCGTCGATGCGAATCAGCCGCTGCGACTGGTCGACCGCCAGCCGCCCGCCGCACAGCGTCGCGGGCATCTCCCCGCCCGACGCCTTGATCGAAGTCAGCAGCTGCGACGCCGCCTCCTCGCTCTCGTCGGCGGTCATCGTCGCGGGCGAGCCCATCAGCTGCTGCTGGATGTCGCCGAGCAGCATGTGCGCTTCCTCGACCAGCCGGGTTCCCTCCTCGAACCGGCGCCGCGACCGGTCGAGCATCGCTTCGACTTCGACGAGCCGCGCTGAAAGGGTTTCGGTGGCCATGCTGCGCGCCGCCTTCTTACTGCGGGGTCGAGGCGGAGGCATCCTGCCCGTTGCCGGTCGGAGCGGCGATGATCGCCGGGGTCGCCGCACCCTTGTCGACGACGCGGGTCGCGGGATCGCCCGCAGTCGAGCGCGCGCCGATTGGGGCGCGGTCGCGTCCCGCGCTGTCGAGGATCGACGATTCGGTCGAACTGCGTGGGGCGGGGCCTCCGAATAGCGCGTCGATCGCCTGGCTCTGCGCGTCGGTCGCGCTAATCCCGATCGTGCCCGCGACGGGCGGGGTCAGCGTGTAGTCGGGCGGAATCACCAGCGGGGCGTTGCGTGCCACGGCGAACTCGTCGAGCGCCTTGCCGCGGCTCTTGCCGATGGCGCAGCCTCCCAGCCCGAGGGCCGCCACAGTGAGGAGGATGACAGCCTTACGCATTGATATTCTCCTTGGGGTCTGCCGTGCCGCGGATCAGGAAGGCGCGAACGAGCAGGATCACGACGCCGATGCTAATCGCGGCGTCGGCGATATTGAAGACCAAAAACGGGCGAAACAACCCGAAGTGAAGATCGGCGAAGTCGACGACATAGCCGAGTCTTATCCGATCGAGGATGTTCCCGACAGCCCCGCCGAGCACGAGGCCCAATGCGAGCCGATCGCCATGCCGCGGTTCGCGCAGGATCCACACCAGCATCGACAGCGCGATTGCTGCGGTCACCGCCACCAGCGCCCACCGCGCGGCATCGCTGTCGGCGCGGAACAGGCCGAGCGAGATGCCGAGGTTGTGGGTGCGGGTGAAATTGAAGATGGGCAGCACATAGCGCTGGTCGCCCTCGACGGCGAGCCCCAGCGGACCGGTGACCCACCACTTGCCCAGCTGGTCGACGAGGAAGGTGAGCCCCGCGACGAGGAAGGCATAGGCCCGGTTAGCTTGCATGGACGACGCTTTCACAACGGCCGCACAGTTCGCCGTCTTCGACGACTTCGGGGAGATGGCGCCAGCAACGACCACATTTGTGGTTGGTTGTGCGGGTGATGCCAACAACTGGAGTGACATAGTCAGGATCTGAAAAATCCTGAACTAGCGAGACTTCAGACGCGATAAAAAGCTCGGACCAAAGTGCGGCAGATGACTCATTATAAAATTGCCAAGCTCTGAAACCGAAATTCCCAACGTCCGATCCCACTTGAGAAGGGCTGATAAATTTCAACTCCACGTTGGACTCAAGTCCCGAACCCACGACCTTATCCCGCCGAAGAGGCTCGATTGCCTCCAAAACTTTTGATCGTGTCTCTCGAGAAATCCGCCACTTGTTCGATAACACAGGATCACTGTGATCGCCGACATCGGGCCACTCGGCCAAATGCACGCTCCCCGCGTCGGGATACCGCGTCCCCCACACTTCCTCCGCAGTAAACACCAGCACCGGCGCTGCCCACCGCACCAGCGCCTCGAATATCGTGTCGAGCACCGTCCGGTACGCGCGCCGCTTGTCGGTCTGCACCCCGGTCTTGGCATTGACCTCGCAATACAGCGTGTCCTTGCGAATATCGAAGTAGAAGGCGCTCAGATCATTGTTGCAAAAGTCGCTCAGCGCGCGGACGTAGCTGTTGAAGTCGAAATCCGCGACCGCCTGCCGCAACGTCGCATCGAGCCCGGCGAGCAGTGACAGCATGTAGCGTTCAAGCTCGGGCATCTTCGCGACGTCTTCAACCCGCTCGTCCGCCCCGAACCCCTCCAGCGCCCCCAGCAGATAGCGGAACGTATTGCGCAACTTGCGGTACTGGTCGGCGACCCCCGCGAGGATCTCCTTGCCGATCCGATGGTCCTCGGTGAAGTCGACCGACAGCGCCCACAGTCTCAGGATATCCGCGCCATAATCGCGCATCAGGTCGAGCGGATTGACGGTGTTGCCGAGGCTCTTGGACATTTTCATGCCCTTGTTGTCCATCGTGAAGCCGTGCGTCAGCACCGCCTTGTACGGGGCATGACCGCGCGTCCCGCAGCTTTCGAGCAAGCTGGACTGGAACCAGCCGCGATGCTGGTCGGAACCCTCGAGATAGAGGTCCGCCTTGGGCCCGCGATAACCCTCGGGCCGAAGCAGGTCGGGCCATTTCCCGCTCTCCAGCACGAACGCATGGGTGCACCCACTGTCGAACCACACGTCGAGAATATCGGTCACCCGCTCGTAATCCTCGGGATCACGGTCGGCCCCGAGGAAATGCGGCACATTCTCGTCGCACCACGCATCGACCCCGGCTTTGGCCACCGCCGCGATGATCCGCTGGTTGACCATCGGATCGACCAGCGGCGCATTGCCCCCCCGCTCGACGAACAGCGCGATCGGCACCCCCCACGCCCGCTGGCGAGAGATCACCCAGTCGGGCCGTCCCTCGACCATCGACCCGATCCGGTTGCGTCCCTTCTCAGGCACGAAGCGCGTGTCGGCGATGGCGCGGATCGCCAGCTGGCGCAGCGTCGGCCCGTGGCCAATGGCGCCGCCTTCATTATTCCATCGCTTCTCGGCGCGAGTCTCGCAATGCTGATCGGCGAGCGGCTGATCCATTCCGATGAACCATTGCGGCGTGCAGCGATAAATCACCCGCGCCTTCGACCGCCAAGAATGTGGATAGCTATGCCTGAAATCGCTTGCCGCGAGCAGCGCTCCGACTTCGCGCAGGTCAGAGCAGATCGGCCCGTCGGGCGCGTTGAACCGGGTGTTGATAACCGAGCCCTGCCCGCAGAGCCACGCCCAGTCCTCGCGATACTTCCCGTCCCCCCCGACCGCGAACACCGGATCGATCCCGTTCGCCTTGCACAGCGCGAAATCATCCTCGCCATGATCGGGCGACATGTGAACGATCCCGGTCCCGGCATCGGTCGTGACGAAGTCGCCGGGGAGGAAGAGGCGAGGCTTGGCGAAGAAGCCGCCGAGACGGTGCATCGGGTGACGGGCGATGGTGCCGACGAGGTCTGAGCCGGTGATTTGCTTCGCCAAAATCTCCTCGAGATGCACGTGGACATCATCGCTCCTGCTTGCGGTTGCGGAGAGAATCACGCCGGTTCGCGACTCAAATTTTTCCTTTAAACCAAAGGCAAGAAGATACTTTCGACCATCCGAACCTTCGAACAAATGGTAGTGCTCGGTAGGCCCGTAAGCGATCGCCTGGTTGACCGGGATCGTCCACGGCGTCGTCGTCCAGATCACCGCATAAGCCCCGACCAGTTCGGGAACCGCGCTCTCGACAATCTCGAACGCCACGTCGATCTGGGTGCTCGTCACATCTTCATATTCGATCTCGGCCTCGGCCAGCGCGGTTTTTTCGACCGGGGACCACATCACCGGCTTGGCCCCGCGATATAACTGGCCGGTTTCGGCGAACTTCATCAGCTCGCCGACGATCGTCGCTTCCGCCGCGTAATCCATCGTCAGATAGGGATGATCCCAGTCCCCGCCGATCCCGAGCCGTTTCAATTGCTCGCGCTGCGTGTCGACCCAATGCTGGGCATAGGCGCGGCACTCTGCCCGAAACTCGGGCAGCGGCACCTGGTCCTTGTCGAGCTTCTTCTTGCGATATTGCTCCTCGACCTTCCACTCGATCGGCAGCCCGTGACAGTCCCACCCGGGCACATAGGGCGCGTCCTTGCCGAGCAGGGTTTGCGTGCGCACCACCATGTCTTTCAGGATATGGTTGAGCGCATGGCCGATATGGATGTCGCCATTGGCATAGGGCGGCCCGTCGTGGAGGATGAACTTCTCCGCCCCCGCTCGCGCGTCGCGCAACTGCTGATAAGCGCCG
>JANMWM010000005.1:0-3573 GCA_031394005.1 Sphingomonas sp. | reverse complement strand
AAACACGGCGACGCAACCGCGCTGTTCGCGCTCGCTCGCAAGCTCGATGCGGTAGTGCCCATCTCGCTCGGCGTCATGACCAAGGCCGAGCGCGGCTATGCCCTGATCGATACCGTCGCGACGGTGTTCAAGGCCGAACGGATTGCGTTGGAGGCGGACATGACAGCGGCGCAGGCGTTCCAGCACATCGTGCAGACCTGCCTGCGCCATTTCCGGCGGAACGAAGACCTGCTGAACACGGGCGCCAAGCCCGAGGCCTTGCATCAGGCGCGCGTCGCGCTCCGCCGCCTGAGGTCAGCTTTTTCCATTTTCGAGGCACTGCTCGTCGACGATGTCAGTGCGCAGCTCAACGATGAGGTGCGGTGGCTTGCGAGCGAGCTTGGCGAAGCGCGAAACCTCGACATCATGCTCGAACGCGCGCCGCCCGGTGAACTCCACGATCGGCTCAAGACTGCGCGCCAGCTGGCCTATGCCCGGGTCGATGAGGTCCTGGCGTCCACCCGGGTGCGTCGCCTGATGCTCAATTTGGCGCAGTGGACCGCGAGCGGGGCCTGGCTAGGAGCATCCAGCACCAGCGACATTCGCGATCAGCTGTCACGAGCGTTTGCCAGCGCGGCCCTCGATCGTTTTCGTCACAAGGTAAAGAAGCACGGTCGCGATCTTGCAGCGGCGGAGGATGAAGCACGGCACAAAGTGCGCAGGGAGGCTAAGAAGCTACGTTATGCTGCCGAATTCTTCACAGCCCTGTTCGATCGCAAGCGCGAGCGGCGCCAGTACAAACATTTTGTCAGCGTGATGGAAGCGTTGCAGGAACAGCTGGGAGCGCTCAACGACATGGTTACGGCGAGCGATGTCTTCACCACGCTTGGCATTGGTGATGAAACGAGCGCGGTCGCTTTGCTCTTCCCCGATGACAAGAGAAAGTTGCTGGACACAGCGGAAAGTGCCCATGATGCGTTGGTCGATGCGAAACGGTTCTGGCGCTGAGCCGAACCGGGGGCCTCGTCGGAGACGCGCCTGTCCCCAGCTCGAATGCGCTGATGGACGAATTCGCCGTTAATATGGCGTGATGCCGCTCTCACGCTTCGTTGGAACGTTAAGTATGAGGCGGTCGTTCGAACCGGACGTGTATTCTAAGTCACGCTGCGACTTCCTTTCACTGAATTGGCTATCGTTTTAGCTACCATGCGAGCAGTAATCTTTGTCGAGCCCGGCCGGATCATCCTCGCGGACAAGCCGATCCCCGACGTCAGCCCGAACGACGCCCTCCTTCGCATTACGACAACCACGATTTGCGGGACCGACGTCCATATTCTCAAGGGCGATTACCCTGTCGCCAAGAGCCTGACGATTGGCCACGAGCCAGTTGGTATTATCGAAAAGCTCGACCCTGCTGTGAAAGGCTGCATCGAGGGCCAGCGGGTCATCACCGGCGCCATCACGCCAAGCGGCCAGAGCTACGCTTCGCTATGCGGTTGCCTGGCGCAGGCCGGCCCGGCGAGCCTCCACGGTTTCAAGAAGATGGGCGGCTGGCGGTTCGGCAATACGATCGACGGATGTCATGCCGAATTTGTGCTGGTGCCCGACGCGACCGCAAATCTGAGCCCCGTTCCTGATGAACTGACCGACGAGCAGGTATTGATGTGTCCCGACATCATGTCGACGGGATTCTCAGGCGCTGAGAGCGGTCATGTACGGATCGGTGACATCGTTGCGCTCTTCGCGCTCGGCCCGATCGGGCTTTGCGCTGTTGCTGGCGCGAAGCTCATGGGCGCAACGAAAATTGTCGGGGTCGACACGGTCCCGGCCAGGCTCGCCGCGGCGCGAAAGCTTGGCGCCGATCACGTCGTCGATTTCGGATCGTCGGACCCCGTGGCCGAAATCATGCACCTGACCGATGGCAGAGGCGTCGACGTCGCAATCGAGGCGCTCGGCACGCAAGGCACCTTCCAGTCGGCCCTGCGCGTGCTTCGTCCGGGCGGCACCCTGTCCAGCCTGGGCGTCTATTCGGGCGATCTCGTCATCCCCGCCGATGCCTTTTCGGCCGGATTGGGAGACAACCGGATCGTGACGTCGCTTTGCCCTCGGGGTAAAAAGCGAATGCGGCGGCTGATGGCGGTGATTAGCTCGGGCCGCGTCGATCTTGGTGCCATGGTCACCCATCGCTTTCCGCTCGACCGGATCGAGGAAGCCTACGACCTGTTCGCTAATCAGCGTGACGGCGTGCTCAAGATTGCAATTACTGCCTAGCTGACGACCCGTCACCGCACTTCGCAACGAGTCGAAATTATCAAACTGGTCTCGTTGTCCGCTGGATCGCCCGTCGTTCAACGAGCCTGTTTCGCCATAGGACCGTCTCAAATGTGTTTTTCCGCAACTGCTAGCTTTACGGCCGGGACCGCGCTGGTCGTTCTGGGAACGTTGGCGGTTCGGCAAGTTCGCCGCCGGTCCGAACTCCCGTTCGCCTTGATCCCTGCCTTGTTCGGCATTCAGCAGTTGATCGAGGGCGCCTTGTGGATGACGTTTTCAAACCCCAACGCCGAACTCAATCATTGGCTGACGCACATCTACTCATTCTTTTCGCACGTCCTATGGCCATTCTACGTGCCTTTGGCGGTTCTCCTTCTCGAGCCTGTTCGATGGCGCCGGAAAGTACTGCTGGGCATAACCATAGCTGGTGCCGCCGCGTCGCTGTACTTGCTCTACTTCCTGGTAATGGAGCCAACCGTCTCGAGAGTCGTCGGACATCGCATCGACTATATTTCTCGCCATTTTTATATTGGCGAGGTCTTGGCGCTTTATGTATTGGCGACGTGCGCCAGTTCCCTTATTTCAAGCTATCCGGCGGTCCGGTGGTTTGGCGTTGCAACGTCAATCTCTCTTGTCCTCGCGGCCGTCATTTACTCCGCTTGGTTCATCTCGGCGTGGTGCTTCTTCGCAGCTGCCATCAGTGTCTTTGTCCTGCTCCACTTCTATCGAAGGCCATCCGTCGCCGGTGACGATGAGGCCGACAACAAGCCGGCGCTCAAGCGGCTGGCGGCATGACCGCCGACGCAGCCACGGCCATGGAGTCTCCCCATGCCGAACCCGGCGGCCAAGCCGACGCGACAGCAAGAGAAATGGGACATGGCGGCGGTAAGGACATGCAGTCCATGGCGCGCGATATGCGCAACCGCTTCTGGATTGCGCTCGCCTTCAGCCTGCCGATCTTCGTCTTTTCGCCCATGGGCCTGCCGTTCACGCCAAGGCCGCCTTTCGGTATCGCGCTCAACCTGTTCCTGTTTCCGTTCGCCACCGCGGCCGTGCTTTATCCAGCGTGGCCGTTTGTGGTCGCGGCCTATCGCGCCATCTTGAGTCGTTCTGCCAATATGGCGGTGCTGGTGGTCCTGAGTGTCGGGACCGGCTACTTGTTCAGCGTCGGCGCGACCTTCATCTGGGGCGGCCAACAATTCTATGAAGCCGCCGCCATCCTGCTGGTGTTTATCTTGCTCGGCCATTGGCTGGAGATGCGCGCGCGCGCTGGCGCGTCCGCTGCCATCAGCAAGCTCATGAACCTGGCCCCGCCCAAGGCGA